>JAEZHQ010000624.1 GCA_023416455.1 Pseudomonadota bacterium
CCGGCGACGTCGCCTGCGACCACTACCACCGCTACCCTGAAGATGTGGCGCTGATGCGGGAGCTGGGCGTCGACGCCTACCGCTTCTCGGTGGCCTGGCCGCGCGTGCTGCCGCGCGGGCGCGGCGCCGTGAACGAGGCCGGGCTCGACTTCTACGACCGGCTGGTCGACGCCTTGCTGGAAGCGGGGATCGAGCCCTGGCTGTGCGTCTACCACTGGGACCTGCCGCAGGCCCTGCACGACCAGGGCGGCTGGGCCAACCGGGACTGCGCCGGCTGGTACGCCGACTACGCCGCCCTCCTGGCGCGGCGCTACGGCGACCGGGTCAAGCGCTGGGCGACCTTCAACGAGTTCTCCGTCTTCACCCTGTTCGGCTACGCCATCCCCTGGGCGGCGCCGGGCATCACCGACCGGGCGCTGCACCTGCGCGCCATCCACCATGTGAACCTGGCCCACGGGGCCGGCGTCGACGTGCTGCGCGCCCTGGTGCCGGGGGCCTCCATCGGCGCCGTGCACAACCGGCAGCGGGTGGTGCCGGTGCAGCCCGACCCCGAGACCGTCGAGGCGGCGGCCCTGCTCGACGAGCACTGGAACCTCGCCTTTCCCGATCCGCAGCTGCGCGGCCACTACCCGCCGCGCGTCGCCCGCGCCATCGAGCCCTACGTCCGGGCCGGCGACATGGCGCGCATCTGCCGGCCCGTGGACTGGTTCGGCCTGAACCATTACGGGCCGATCTTCGCCAAGACCGACCCGGACAGCACCTGGGGGTTCGGCTGGGGCGAGGCGCCGCCCGACTCCCCGACCCACGGGGTGGGCTGGGCCATCTTTCCCGACGCCTTCCGCGACGAGCTTCTGGAGATCACCCGGCGCTACCGCATGCCCATCGTCATCACGGAAAACGGCTGCGGCGGCAACGACCGGCCCGACGAGTCGGGGGCGGTGAACGATCCGCACCGCATCAACTACCTGCGCATCTACAACGAATCGATGCACGAGGCCATTCGTGCCGGTGCGGACGTGCGCGGTTACTTTCTCTGGTCGCTGCTCGATACCTTCGAGTGGGGCAGCGGCTACGGAAACCGCTTCGGCATCGTCCACGTCGACTTCGAAACGCAGAAACGCACGCCCAAGGCCTCGGCCCGCTGGTACGCCGACCTGATCAAACGCCAGCGCACCGGCGCCTGACCCGGTGGCCCACTGAGCGGGCGGCACGCTCTATTTTCATTCGACTGGCGGCGGGCAACGTTGTCCTGCGTGCAACACATGGCATGATTTCATGTTTATGTCGATGCACAGGCTTGCGCACGATGTGTTGCCTTGCCCATGCTGCCCCCGATCATTCGCTCACAAAGGAAGCAAAGATGCAAGGCAGCGACACCGAAGGATCGGCGTTGTCGAACACGGATCTGGTCGCGATGACCGGGAAGATCGTCGCGTCCTACGTCCGGTCCAACCAGATCGCCGTCAATGATCTTCCGAACCTCATCCGGATCGTCCACCAGAGCCTTTCGGGCACCGGCCGGCCGCCGGCCCCCGAAGCGGTCGAGCTGCGTCCGGCCGTCCCGGTCAAGAAGTCGGTGACCCCGGAATACATCGTCTGTCTGGAGGACGGCAAAAAGCTGAAGATGCTGAAGCGCTACCTGCGCACGGCCTACGGCATGACCCCCGACGACTACCGCCGCAAGTGGGGCCTGCCGGCGGACTATCCGATGACCGCGCCGAACTACGCCGAGCAGCGCTCCGCCTTCGCCAAGTCCATCGGCCTGGGCAAGAAGGTGGAGCAGCCCGCCAAGCCCGCCCGCGGCCGGCGCACCAAGAGCATCGCCTGACCGCGCCCCCCGCCCCCGGCCGCGCGCGGAAGAGGGCGGGACGGCGGCGTCCGCGCGGGGCGCGCCGGTTCAGCGCTGGGCGATGCGCGGGGTGGCGAGGCTGGTCAGGCTGCTGATCCATTCCGACAAGGTGACGAACCGGCACCCCCGCCCGCGCAGGATCTCGATCGCCTTGGGCAGGGCCTCGGCGGTGGCGGGATAGGTGGCGTGCATCAGCACGACGCTGCCGATGGCGCCGGCCGCGCTCACCTGGGCGATGATCTTGTCGGCGTCGCGGCTCAGCCAGTCGCGGGTGTCGACGTTCCACAGCGCCGGCTGCATGGCTTCCTGGGCGACCGTCTTCAGCGTGTCCTGGTTGTAGCGGCCGGCGGGCGGGCGGAACAGGACCGGGTCGGCCCCGGCCGTGACCAGGACGCGGTTGGTTTCGACGATCTCCGCGCGCTGCGCCTCGGCGGAGAGGTTGCGCATGTTGGGGTGGGTCAGGCTGTGGTTGCCGACCTCGTGCCCCTCCTGGACGATGCGCCCGATGATGCCCGGACGCCGCACCGCCACATTGCCGATGGGAAAGAAGGTGGCGCGCACCCGCTCGTTGCGCAGGATGTCGAGGATGCGCGGCGTGACCGCCGGATGCGGGCCGTCGTCGAAGGTCAGCGAGCACAGGTTCCAGCGGCTCGCCTTCAGGGCGCCGACGTCGATATGGGCGTCGCTGCCGGGCACGATGGCGGTGATGCGCGACAGCCGCGCGGCCTGCCGTTCGATCTCCACCATCTCGCGGCTCTGATCGACCGAATAGGTGATGACGCCGTTGCCGTCGCCGTTCAGGACGCCCGCCTCCGCCGCCGCCGCCGGCACGCCGGCCGCCGGCGCTTCGACCACCAGGCAGCTTCCGCCGCCGCCGACGATGCGGCGGCACATGAACGCGGGATCGAGGTCGGGCAGGGGAGCGGCCAGCAGCGCGTAGCCCCCGTCCGGGTCCCCCGGCTTCTGCAGGGCGACCCTGGGAACGAGGTCGGCCACCATGTCCGGCTGCCGGCGCACGATGGACTTCCAGGCGACCCAGGCGTCCACCTCCTTGCGGTATACCCCGAACTGCAAGGCCCGCAAGGCCGGCGCCTCCGGTGCGGCAGCGGGGGAGGCGGCGCCGGGGGCCGCTTCCGGCCGCACGGTGGTGACCGTGCCCGAAGGGGGGAGGGGATCGCGGCCGGCGCCCTGGGCGGAGGCGGCGGTCGTCCCGGCGGCCAGGGCGCCGACGGTCAGGGCGCCGGCGGTCAGCAGGACCGCGAGGGCGACGCCCCGCACCGGCGGACTCGGCGCCTTCCCCCCGGGAAAGCTGCCATCGTGACCTGCGCCGGCGGCGCCCATGCCTGCGACCATTTGCGAACGACCATCCTCAATCGCCGCAATCGGATCCGGCCTGGGCGATACATCGAACGAAATAAAGCAAAATTGTGTCCGGCTCTACAGCATTTCTCCCAAAGCCGCGGTTGTCACGGACGGGCGGGCCGCCCCATCCCCGGCGCCGGAAGGCGCCTTGCTTCCGGGCGCCGGAAGGCGCCTTCCTTCCGCGCGCCGGCGGGCGCCTCTTTTCCAGGCACCGGCGGGCGCCTCCCTTCCGCGCGCCGGCCCGCCGGGTAACGCGGGGCGGTGCCGGTTGTTGTCCTTGATCGGCCATCACAGGAGGACGCCATGGGCCTGTTCGATTTCTTCCGCCGGGATTCCGGTGAGACGCTCGGCGGCTCCGAAGCCCCGGCCCCGGACGCGCTGAAGCGGCACGTCGCGCAGCTCGGCCTTCCCGCCGACGGGCTCGACATCCAGGTCGCCGACGACACGGTGACGGTGCGGGGCAACCTCGCCTCCCAGGACGAGAAGGAGAAGATCGCGGTCGCCCTCGGCAACGTCCGGGGCGTGTCCCGCGTCGACGACCAGACCACGGTCGCGCGCTCGGGAAGCGAGCAGCCCACCATGCCCCCTTCCGGACAGCCGGGGCGGGAGACGCGCTTCCACACGGTCGAGAAGGGCGACACCCTGTCGGCCATCGCCAAGAGGATGTACGGCGACGCCCAGAAGTACCCGCTCATCTTCGAGGCGAACAAACCGATGCTGAAGGATCCGAACCGGATCTACCCCGGGCAGGTGCTCCGCATTCCTCCCCTGTGATCCTCCGGCATTCCCGGCGCCCGCGCGGGCCGAACGGGTGTATCCTGCGGCGACGTCACGGCGGCGAGGAGCAAGGCCCATGCGGCGCATCATCGCGGTGTCCCTGCTGGTCGCGCTGGCGGCGGGGGCGGCCTTCGCGTGGCACTGGCCGACGCCCGAGAAGCCGGACGACCGGCTGGTCGCCGAACGCCTGCACGCCGCCCTGCGGGCGGCGGCCACGCCCGACCGCCTGCGCGACGAGGCCGCCCGCGCCCTGGACCGGGACCGTCCGGAGGAAGCCGAGGGCTATCTCGCCCTGGCCGACGCGCTGGGGCACCCGCTGCCCGCCGGCCTCCTCGCCCGCTACGAGGAGGCCGTGGGCACGGGGGCGGCGGTGGTGCGCACCGTGGCGCGCGGCGCCCGCGGCTTCCTCCTCGGCGAGGTGGAGGACGCGGCGGGCCTGGCCGGCTCCACCCTGGCCGACTTCACCCTCTACGGCGACCTCCGGGATCTCGGCATCCAGGCCCGCAACCTCGCCGCCGGCGCCGAGGTCGACGAGTTCGTCCTCGGCCTGTCGATGGTGGGGCTGGGGCTGAGCGCGGCGACGGCCGCCTCCGGCGGGACCGCGGCCCCGGCCAAGGCCGGCGTCTCGCTGGTCAAGGCGGCGAAGCGGGCGGGCCGGCTGACCGCGGGCATGGAGGGCGCGCTGCGCCGCACGGTCGCCGGAAGCCTGGACCTGCCGGCCCTGCGCCGCCGCCTGGCGGCGGCCGACTGGCGGTCGCCCGGCAAGGCCATGGCCGAGGCCAGGGCCTACGCGGCGACCCTCGACCTCGCCCGGCCGCGCGCCCTGCTCGGCCGCTTCGGCGCCATCGCCGGCCAGACCTCGCCCGGCGGGGCGCTGCGCATCCTGCGCCATGTGGACTCGGCGGAGGATCTGGCCCGGGCCGAGCGCGTCGCCACGCGCTACGGCAAGGCGTCGCCGGCCGTCTTCCAGACCCTGGGGAAGGGCACCTTCAAGGCCTTCGCCACGGTGACCCGCTTTGCCGCCGAAGCGCTGTGGGCCCTGGCCACCGCCCTGGCGTCGCTGGCCATCACCGTCCTGTCGCTGCTGTGGTCCGCCCTGTCCGCCGCGCGCCGGCTGCGCCGCGCCCTCGCCCCCCTCCCCGCCAAAGCCTGAGCCTGAGCCTGAGCCTGAGCCTGAGCCGGCCGGAAGGCGGCCGGCGGCGTGCGGCCGGTGGCCGGGTCGGGCTCCTCCCCGACCTGCCGCACCCCGTTCATTCCCTGTTCAGCGGCGCCACATGACAATGCAGGATGTTTCACACCCGCATGATCGCTGCCGCCGCCTGCGGCGTCCTGCTCCTCGCCGGTTCCGCCCGGGCCGATCGCCATGACGACCACGAGCGCGCCCGCGAGGCCGTGGCCGCCGGCCGGATATTGCCGCTCGACGCCATCGTCGAGCGCGCCCGCACCGAGCTGGACGGCGACATCCTCGATGTGGAGCTGGAGGACGAGGACGACGGGCGCTTCGTCTACGAGATCAAGATTCTCGCCCCAGGAGGGCGCATCGTAAAGCTTGAGTACGATGCGGCCACCGGGGTGCTGCTCCGCTCCAAGGGCCGCCGGAGGTGATGGGATGCGCGTGCTGGTGGTGGAGGATGAGCCGGATCTCGGGCGCCAGCTCGGCGACCGGCTGCGGCATGAGGGCTACGCGGTCGACCTCGCCCGCGACGGCGAGGAGGGGCGGTTCCTTGGCGAGACCGAGCCCTACGACGCCATCGTCCTTGACCTGGGCCTGCCCAGGGTCGACGGTCTCACCGTCCTGCGCGCCTGGCGCAAGCAGGAGGTGACGACGCCCGTGATCATCCTGACCGCGCGCGGCGCCTGGACCGAGAAGGTCCAGGGCATCGATGCCGGCGCCGACGATTACCTCGCCAAGCCCTTCAGCATGGAGGAGCTGCTCGCGCGCCTCCGCGCCCTGATCCGCCGCGCCAAGGGTCACGCATCGGCCGAGCTGTCCTGCGGCCCCGTCGTGCTCGACACCCGCACCGGCCGCGTCTCGGTCGATGGGCGCCCGATCGAACTGACCGGCTACGAGTACCGGGTGCTGGCCTACCTCATGCACCGCAAAGGCCAGGTGGTCTCGCGCACCGAGCTGACCGAGCACGTCTACGCCCAGGACTTCGACCGCGACAGCAACACCATCGAAGTCTTCGTCGGGCGGCTGCGCCGCAAGCTGGGCGCCGATGTGATCAGGACGGTGCGCGGGCTGGGCTATCGGGCGGACGAGTCGTGAATCCGCCGGGGTCCCTGCGGTTTCGCCTGCTGGCCGGGGCGGCCGTCTCGATCATCCTGGCCCTGGTCGCCGCCGGTATCGTTCTGTCCGAACTGTTCCAGGACCATGTCCGGCGGCGGTTCGAGGCCGAGCTGATCAACCACCTGGAGCAGATGGCGGCGCTCCTCGACGCGGGGACGGATGGCGCACCGGCGCTGCGGCAGCCGTTGAGCGACCCGCGATTCCAGCGGCCGCTGTCGGGTCTGTACTGGCAGGTTGACGGCCCGGAGGCCCCGGGCCTGCGCTCGCGCTCCTTGTGGGACGCGGTTCTGCCGCTCCCGCCGGACGAGGTGGCCGACGGCGCGATCCATCGGCACACCGTCACCGGCCCTTCGGGCCGCCGGCTGCTGGCGCTGGAACGATCCATCACCTTCCCGGACGGAACGGCGCCGCACCGGATCGCTGTGGCCGCCGACGAGGGCGAGGTGCTGGACGCGGCGGCGGCCTTCGACCGGGTGCTGTGGCTGTCGCTGGGTGTGCTTGGGGCCGTTCTGGTCGCGGCGGCGGTGGTCCAGGTGGACGTCGGGCTGAAGCCGCTCTCCCGGCTGCGAAGCGAGCTGGCCGAGGTCCGTTCCGGCCGCAAGAAGCGGTTCGGAGCGACGGTGCCGAGCGAGGTGAGGCCCCTGGTGGAGGACCTCAACGCGCTCCTGAACCATTCCGAGGCGGTGATCGGCCGCGCCCGGCTCCAGGCCGGGAACCTCGCCCACGCGCTGAAGACGAACCTGGCGGTGCTGGCGAACGAGGCGCGCGCCCTCGAACCGGCCAACGCCCGCGACCTCGGTGCGGCGATGACGCGGCAGGTCGAGGTGATGCGCCGCCACATCGACCACCACATGGCCCGCGCCCGCGCCGCTGCGGCGCGCGGCGTCCCCGGCATCGGCACGCCCGTGGCCGAGTGCGCCTCGGCTCTCGGCCGGGTGCTGGAGAAGCTGAACGCGGGCTCGGAACTCCGCATTACCGTCGCCGTCCCGCCGGACCATGTGTTCGCGGGCGAACGCGAGGATCTCGACGAGATGCTCGGGAACCTGATGGAGAACGCCTGCACCTGGGCGCGGGGGCGCATCGGCGTGTCCTCGCGGGACGCCGCCGACGGGATGCTGGCGCTTGTCGTGGACGACGACGGTCCGGGTCTGCCGGCCGGCCGCCGCGAGGCGGTCCTCGCCCCCGGCGTCCGGCTGGATGAGAGCACGCCGGGCGCCGGCCTCGGCCTTGCCGTCGTCCGGGACATCGCGCGGCTGTACGGCGGCGACATCCGGCTGACCGACTCCCCATTTGGGGGCCTGCGGGCGGAGCTGCTGCTGCCGCGGGCAGGGCACGCGCCGGTGCCGTGACGGCCCCGGCCGTCAGTGACCGGGCAGCATGCGCCGCAGCACCTCGTCGCGGAGCACGAAGCGGTGGTACAAGGCGGCAAGGACGTGCACGCCGACCGCCCCTAGCAGGACGTAGCTGAGCAGCACGTGCAGGTCGCCGGCCGACCGTCCCAGCCGTGCCCCCTGTGCGACCAGCGCCGGAAGCGGGATCAGCGAGAACAGCGTCACCGTCCAGCCCCGCGCCGAAGCGTTCATCCAGCCGAGCACCGGCACCGCGGCCAGCAGCAGATAGAGCAGCCCATGGACCAGCGACGACGCACGGGCTTGCCAGTCCGGCAGGCCCGCCGGGGCCGGCGGTGCGGAGTGGGTCAGGCGCCACGCCGCCCGAACCGCCAGCAGGACCAGGATCAGCGCGCCGACGGACAGGTGCAGGTTGACCAGCGTCTCCGGCGGCGTGCCGCGGCGGATCTCCGGCATGGTCCAGCCGATGGCGTACTGGCCGGCGAGCAGGAGCACCATCGCCCAATGCAGGATCACCGCCACCATCGTGTATCCGGCGAACTCCGCGCCGGTGGAACCCTTGTGCTGCCGCATGGAGTCTTCCCTTTCCTTGGCCAATGAACCGGGCTGCGGCGTGGCGCCGTCTGTATCATACCGGCGGCGCCTGAAGGCGCCGCCGGTATCAGTGGTCGTAGTCGCCCTTTCCGGCCAGGCGGTGGCAGGCCTCGCAGTTGGCCTTGGAACCGACCTCCTTGCGGCGCCAGACATCGGCGCCGACGTCGTGCTCATGCAGCCACCAGCGCTGCTCGGTGATGCGCAGCAGGCGGCCATCGCCGCGCCCGGCGTTGCGGACCAGATAGGCGCGGATGTCGGCGGCGACGGCGTCGGGCAGGGTGGCCTTGTCGCCGAAATGGTCGGCCAGGCCATCCATCACGCGGGTCCACGACGCGGCCGGCAGCAGCCCCGGCTGGTAGGCCATGTGGCACTCGCCGCATTCCTTCAGCGTGGCGGCGTGGGTGACGGGCGGCACGCGCTCCCTCCCGTCGGCCCGGGCGGCGGTGGCGGTGGCGGCAGCGGCGACCAGCAGGACGGCGGTGGCGGCGATGCGCAGGGCGCGCGGGTCGATGCCGTGGATCATGGCGGGCTCGCTCACTGGCCGGACAGGTAGGTGATGAAGTCGCCCTTCTCCTGCGCCGTGCAGGCGCGGCCGAGGACGTTCGGGCAGTCGCGTTCGAAGCGCTTTTCCACCTCGGCGGGGTCGGTGAAGCGCCTGGGGTTCACCGACACCGCCATCGGCGGGATGTCGCGGCCGGTCTTGTGGTGGCGGCCGGCGGCGGTGGGGGTCGGCGTGTGGCAGACGGCACAGGCGTTGCTCTCCGCCTTGCCGCCGGCGTGGGGGCCGAGGTAGAGCGCACGCCCGCGCCCCGCTGAAAAGCCGGCGAAGCCGGGCGTTTCCTTGGCGGCCTGGACGGCCAGCGTTTCGAGCAGGGCGGCGCGCGGGCCGTCCGCGGCGGGCGCCGGCCCGGTGGCCAGCGCGGCTGCCGCGGCGACGATCAGGGGAAGCTTCATGGGTCCGGGTTCCCTACCTGTCGGGTCAAGGCGGTGGCGTCGAGCGGGCGTGGCTGCTTCAGGTGGTTCAGGGCGAGGACCAGCGCCACGTGGCCGAGGACGATCCACGGCGCGGCCTCGCCGAGCGCCTCGTGCAGATCCTCCACCTGGGTGACGACGTCGGCGACGGCACCGGACAGGGCGGTGGCGCCGACGCCGATCAGCAGCGCCGCCGCCATCCAGGGGATCAGCGGGCTGCGCGCGGTGCGGGCCTGCGGGTCGCCGGCCGCCAGCCGCGCCACCCAGCGGCGCACGTCTCCGGCCGAGGGGCGGGGGAAGCGCAGCGGGCTGCCCTCGGCCGCCGTCAGCCCGGCGAACGCACGCGCCGCCAGGGCGGCCAACGCGGCGTAACCGGAGAAGACGTGCATGCGGTAGGTGTCCTCGTCGCCGGTCAGATAAGCGACCAGGAAGGCGCCGGACAGCGTGGCGTGGAACAGCAGCAGGAACGCCATCTCGGCGGCGCGCGGCTTTCGGGTGGCCATGGCGGGCCCTCCTCGGGAGTCAGTCGTCGTGGTGGGCGGTGGCGGCGGGGGCGGGCGGGCCGGAGCCGCCCGCCTGATAGGCCCCCGCCAGCGCCGCGATGATCGCGGCGGCGGCGAGGGCCTGGATCAGCATGCGCGTGAGCATGGCGCGACTCAGTCGTCGTCGTGGCGTCGCTCGCGGCGCATCTCGTCGCGGCCGAAGGCCATGCCGTCGTCGCGGATGATCCGGCTGGCGCGGATGGCCCCCTGGCGCATGCCGCCGGTCACGGTGACCTGCTGGCCCGGTTGCAGCCCTTCCGGCAGAAAGCCCTTGGTGGTGACATCGACCTGATCGCGGCCGTCGCTCAGGGTGAACCACGTGGCGGCCACCTTCGAAATGGTGCCGGTGGTGGTGCCGCCGGCCGCGGCCGTCACCTCGGCGATCGGCTGGGGGGCGGTGGCGGCGTGGTCGCGACGGTGATGGTCGCCGGCCTGGGCGGTGCCCGCGGCCAGGGCGGTGCCTGCGGCCATGGCGAGGGTGAATGCGGCGAAGGTGGCGGTCTTCAGCATGGCTCGTGTCTCCGGTTTCGGCGCTCCTCAGCGCCTCATGACCGGACTCTATGAGATGCGAGCTGAGCCGACCCTGAATGGCCCGTTCATCCGGCGTTCATCGGCATGCCCCGGCCACCGCAAAAACGGCGCTGCGCCCCGTCCACGGTCAACACTCCGCCACCCGCGGTGATCAGAGAAAAGTGGTGCAGCCCGCCATGACGGTGCGGCTGCACCTCCACATTGTGCAATCGGGCGCGGACTGGAACAGTCTCCACATGGACGAGGCCTAATTCCGGCGATTTTCCGTAAAGAAGATAGTTTGAAATTGGTTCTGGTGCGCGGTGCGTGGACGATGGAATCGTCCGTCCGGAACTTTCAAAAAGCACAAGAGCTTTTCCTGTTCGGCTAATTCAACGCTCTTACTGAACCGCTGTCGCTGTTCGGCTACCAAGGAACCTTGGTTCCTCCTGAACGGAGCTTCAATCTCTCCTGTACCCCTTGCCGTCAGACTGCACCAGATTTTTGACACAGCAGAACGATCAGGCCCGTCACCCGCCTCGATGCGCCGCCTTCGCCAGGATGCCTTGCGTGGCTCAAGCGCGATGCCTCCGGCATGCCGATCCGTCATACGGCCGGCGCATGAACGCTTCATGTTCGGCCGGCCGTATGCCCCTTTCGCAGGTTGCTACGCAACGTGCTGCCGGGTTTGAACCGAAGGCGTTTGATGGAAGCCATCAAACGCCTTCGGTATCAGACAGCGCCCATGCCGAACGATGCCGCGACCTGCTTGCTTGCCCATCCTGATTGTGATATCCACGTACCGTTCCGAATAACGGTACAGAAGGCAAAGCGCCATGACGGGAATGCGCGTTGGGATCGACATCGGGGGCACCTTCACTGATCTCACACTCATTGACGAACGAACCGGCAGTGAGTTCCGGGAGAAGGTGCTCACAACTCCGGATGCCCCGGAGCGCGGAGTCATCGATGGTCTGGTAGCCCTGGAAAAGCAAAAGCCCGGATATATCTCTGATCTTTCCAATATCGTCCACGCAACAACTTTGGTGACGAACGCACTGTTGGAGGCAAAAGGCGCAAAGACCGGGCTGATAACAACAGAAGGATTTGAAGATATTCTTGAGATTGGTCGTGAGATCCGATATAATATTTACGATCTTTTCATAAAGTTTCCGCCGCCAATCGTCGAAAAGCCCTTGCGAATGGGCGTTCGTGAGCGCGTGATGGCGAGCGGGCGAATCCTCGTCCCCCTCGACGAGGAAGGCGTCCGCCAAGCGGCCAGGCGCTTTCGTGCCGAAGGTGTCCAGGCGGTCGCCATCGCCTTTCTTCATTCATACCATTATTCGGGACATGAATTGCGGGCTGCGGAGATCGTCGCGGAAGAGATTCCCGGCATCTTCATCTCCATGTCGCATGAGGTCCACCCTCAGCCGAAGGAGTTCGAACGGACGTCCACCGCGGTGATCGACGCTTACGTCAAGCCGATCGCCGCGCGTTATCTGGCCGATCTGGTGGAGGAGCTGAAAGGTCGCCGGTTCGGCGGCCGCCTTCTCATGATGCAATCCAACGGTGGCGCGGTGACGGTCGAGACCGCCAGCCGCTTCCCGGCGCAGATCATCGAGTCCGGACCGGCGGCGGGCGTGGAGGCGGCCAGCCACTACGGCCGCAAACTCGGCATCGCCAACCTGCTGTCCTTCGATATGGGTGGCACGACCGCGAAGCTGTGCCTGATCAAGGACGGACGGGCAGCGCAGACGCGCGATTTCGAAGTGGGCAGAGTGCACCGGTTCCGAGCCGGCAGCGGGTATCCGGTGGCGATCAACGTCTATGATCTCCTGGAGATCGGCGCCGGTGGCGGCAGCATCGCTCAGGTTGACGGGCTGGGGCTGCTCGAAGTGGGGCCGGAAAGCGCAAGCTCGGTTCCAGGACCGGCCTGTTATGGCCGGGGCGGACGGAAGCCGACGGTCACCGATGCCGACCTCGCGCTCGGCTTTCTGGGGGCGGACAGCTTCCTGGGTGGCGATATGCGCCTGGATGTCGACGCGGCGCTCGATGCGCTCGCCGCCACCGTGGGCGAACCGCTTGGCTTCGACGCGCACAGCGCCGCTTGGGGCATTTACGACCTGGTCAACGAGAAGATGGCTGCGGCCGGTCGCGTCTATGTCGCGGAGAAGGGAGAGGATCCGTCGCAACTGACCCTCGTGGGCTTCGGCGGGGCCGGGCCGGTGCATGCGGTCGAGGTGGCCCGCAAGCTCGGTTGCGCGACCGTCATCATTCCACCGGCGCCGGGCGTGATGTCGTCCTTGGGCCTGTTGGCCGCGCCGGTCAGCTTCGAAAGGACCCGGACGCTGCGGCAGGCCCTGTCCGATATCGTGCCGACCGCCGTTGAAGAGATGTACCGAGAACTGGAGATCGAGACCCGGCAGCATCTGCCGGAGGGCTCCCCCCGGTACAGCCGCCACGCGGAACTCTGGTACGTCGGTCAGGACTATCCGATCACCGTGGAAGTCCCCGGCGACTGGAGGGATCCCGGCGTCCTCGCATCGGTCGCCATGACGTTCGAGCGGTCCTATGAGGGCCTGTATGGCCGCCGTAACGAAGGGGCCGCCATCGAGCTGGTGTCCTTGCGCGTGACCGCAAGCATGCCCGTTCCGGAGTTGCAGACCGCACCGCTGCCGCAAAGTGGCCGCCCCGTCCAAGCGCGCTCGCGGCCGGCGTTCTTCCAGGGCGAGATGCGCTCCGTCCCGGTCTTTTCCCGCAGCGCGCTCGGCCTGGACTTCGAGGTGACCGGCCCTGCGATCATCGAGGAACGCGAGTCCACCACCATCGTCGGACCCGGCGACCGCGTGTCGGTGAACGGGATGGGGTGCCTCGTCGTGCATCTTGCCCATGCCGCAGAGTCGCCCGCGCCCGCTCTCGCGGCCCAGTAACCCGAGACATCCCTGAAGGATATGCATCCATGCATGGTGTTCGCACCCAGATTCTCTGGAACCGGCTGATTTCCATCGTGGACGAAGCGGCGACCGGACTGGTCCGTTCGTCGTATTCGTCGGTGGTCCGCGACTTTCACGATTACTGCTGCGGCGTCTTCGATGCCGACGGCAATCTGCTGGCGCATTCAACCAAGACGACCGCCGGATTCCTGGGGATCATCCCGGAGGTGATGCGGCATGTGATACGCCGCTATCCGGCATCCCAGACCAAGCCCGGCGATGTTTTCATAACGAACGACCCGTGGATTGCCAGCGGCCATCTGCACGACATCACCATTGCCACGCCCATCTTCCGCAACCGGACGATCGTCGGCTATGCGCTGTGCATCGTTCACCATCTGGATATCGGCGGCCGCATGGCCACGACCGAATCCAAGGACATGTACGAAGAGGGGCTGAAGTTGCCCATCCTCAAATTCTACGAGGAGGGGCGGCGCAACGGCACCGTCGACGAAATCATTCACGCCAACGTCCGCGTCTCCAACAAGGTGATGGGCGACGTCAACGCGCAGCTGGCCGCGAACGAGATCTGCGCGCGAGGTCTGCTGCGGCTCCTGTCCGAATATCGGCTCGACGATCTGACCGGGCTTGCCGAGGATATCATCGCTCGCAGCGAGCTTAGCCTGCGCCGAAAAATCGCTGCACTCCCGGATGGAATCTACAGAAATTCCGTCGTTCTACCGGAAATTGCCGGCTGCCCGGTTCCGATCACGATCAATGTAGCGGTTGAAATACGCGACGATTCGATTGTAGTAGACTACACCGGTTCTTCCGGGGAAGTTGCCGCAGCGCTGAACGTCGTGCTGAATATGACGAAGTCCTATACTACTTATCCGATAAAACTTGCGCTCGATCCGGACGTGCCAAACAATGATGGCTGTCTGCGGCCGATCACGGTGGTGTGTCCGGCAGGAACCCTGCTGAACTGCAACCCTCCTGCCGCGACGTGGGGACGGACCATCATCGCCCACAATCTGCCGGAGATCGTCTTCGGCGCGGTGTTCGGCGCGATGCCGGACCGGGTGATCGCCTCCTGCGGGTCCACGCCGCTCACCAACCTCTACATGAGCGGCCGCAAGAAGAACGGTCAGTCGTTCCTTGTATTGGCTCCGCATATGGGTGGCTTCGGTGCCAGCCCGACCGGCGACGGACCGCATTGCCTGAGCTTCCCCTTCAACGTGGCGAACATTCCGATCGAAGTGACGGAGAACGACTCTCCCATCCTCTACACCCGCAAGCGATTGATGCCCGACAGCGGCGGCCCCGGACAGTTCCGCGGCGGGCTCGGCCAGGAGGTCGAGTTCGTGATCGCCGACGGTGCCGAGGCACCCATGGGCAACGTTCTGGCCAGCATCCGTGGCTCGGGTCGGGGGGAGGACTCCTCCTTCCCGGTCTTCGGTCGTGGCGGGGGATCGAACGGCCGCTGCGAAGCCCTGGAACTCAACGGTGCCTCCATCGGTCGCGGTGGCCAGAAGTATCTGGGACCCGGCGATCGCATCCGCATCGTACTGCCGGGCGGGGGCGGGTATGGGAACCCCCTGGATCGCGATCCCGGCATGGTCGCCCGCGACGTCGGGCTTGGCTACGTCACACCGGAGTCGGCACGCCGTGAGTATGGCGTCGTCTTCCGCACCGGGACCCTGGAAATCGATGAAAACGCAACCGAGCAAACCCGCATGTCACGGAGGATCGAGCATGTTTGAAGCCGTTGTCAAAGCAACCACCGGAGCCGTGGCGCTGGCGCTCGTCTCTTGCGTCCTGTCGATGCCCGCAGCGGCGCAGCAGGATACCAAAGCCCCGGAAGCCCGCCCGGGCTCGCCGACCTTCCTGACCATGCGCGGCGGCGGCGGCGCCGGATCCTGGTACATCGGATCGTCGGTGATCGCCACCATCGTCAACCAGGATGTTCCGAACGTCAACTTCACCGCGACGCCGGGCAGCGCCAACCGCAACCTGACCGATGTCCAGGAGGGCAAGGTTCAGTATGGGCTGGCTGTCGCCCGCTCCGCCGTGGAGGCGGTCGAGGGTTTGGCCCCGTTCAAGTCCAAGCACGACAAGGTACGGGCGGTGATGGCGCTCTACCCTCTGCAGCTTCAGATCGTCGCACGGCAGAACCAGAACATCGCGAACTTCCGTGACTTGTATGGCAAGCGGGTGAGCGCCGGGCAGCGCGGGTTCACCACGCTCCAGGTCTTCGAAGACCTCATGAAGCTGGATGGAAAGCCGACCGGTACGGTCAAGCTCCAGTATCTCAACTACGCCGATGGCAACCAGCAGTTCCAGGATCGCGAGTTGGATGCGGTCATGGCGCTCTCCTTCGCTCCGTCGCCGACCTACACCGAACTGGAATCGCTGTTTCCGATCCAGATCGTGCAGATCGAAGACGATCTCATCGAAGCCTTCACCAAGAAATATCCCGGCTACACGCGCGGCGTCATTCCGGGCAGCGCCTACAAGAGCGTCACCAAGGATACGCCGACCATCGTGTCGCAGACGCTGTTCGTGACGAGCAGCGAACGCTCCGATGCCGAGGTCTATGCCATCACCAAGGCCATCTACGAAAAACGGGCGGCGCTCGCCGCCGCTGACGTCGCATTCGCGAACATCGGCACGGATACCATCCTCGACGGCATCAATATCCCGCTTCACCCAGGCGCAGAGCGGTACTGGCGTGAAATTGGCGCTCTCAAAAAATAACGCCCCAGGGAGGCGAATATGATGCGCGCAATCGGAGACGCGGGCTTCCGCGGCAGTGTAATCGGCCTTTTGGCAATAGTGACGAGCCTTGTTCATCTCAGTACCCCCGTGGTGGGCGCCTGGAGCGAACTGCGGGTTGTATCCCTTGGGCTGTACGCAATCCTGACAATCCTTCTCAATCCGCTCGCCAAGGATCGGCCGGAACCCTGGCGCTCGGCGGGACTCATCGTCGACCTGGGCATGATCGGGGCGATGGCCGCCATCACCGTATGGATGACGCTGACCTACGAGGACTTCATCAGCCGTACCGGCTATCCGACGGACCTCGACCTCCTCGCCGGACTGGCCCTGACGGTGTGCGTGGTCGAGGCGACGCGACGCAGCCTGGGATGGCCGATGGTGATCCTGGTCATCGCATTCATCGGCTATACCCATTGGGGCCAGATGTTCCCCGGCGTGTTCGCCCACGCCGGCGCAAGGTGGGACGACATCGTCGAGTTCATCTTTCGGGACTCCGCGGGCATCTACGGAACTCCCGTCGCCGTGATGGCGGGCTATGTCATCCTCTTCATCATCATGGGCAGTATTCTCGAAGCGAGCGGCGCCGGCGAGGTGCTGCTGGATTTCTCCCGGGCGGTCACCGGCCGCACCATCGCCGGCCCGGCGAAGATCGCCATCGTTTCGAGCGCCTGCATGGGGACGATTTCCGGCAGCGCGGTCGCGAACGTGGTGACGACGGGCGCATTTACGATCCCGCTGATGCGCAAGGCCGGCATCAAGCCCCACATCGCGGCGGCGACGGAAGCGGTGGCGTCCACCGGCGGCCTGATCATGCCGCCGGTCATGGGGGCAGCGGCCTTCATCGCGGCACAGAACGCCGGCCTCAGCTATGGCCTGTTCATCGTCGCGGCAGCGGTTCCCGCCGTCTTCTACTATGCGGCCCTGTTCCTGATGGTCGATATGGAGGGCCGCCGGGACGGGCTCTATGCGAACCCCGATATGCAGGTGCCCTCCCTGCGGGAGGTCGGACGACGCGGCTGGTGGATTCCGGTGCCGTTCGTCGTGCTGGTCTACCTCATGATGGCGGGGTACAGCCCCGCCCGGTCCGCCGGCATCGGAATGGCGTTGCTGGCCGTGATGGTCATCGTCGCCAAGGGTTGGCGCCAGGGTCTTGCCAACATCGTCGAAGGTCTTGACCAGGGATCGCGGGGGGCTGCGGCGCTGATGATGGCCGCCGCCGCGGCCGGCATCGTCATCGCCATGGTCCATGTCAGCGGCATCGGGCTGCGGATGACCCACATCGTGGTCACGCTGGCCGGCGGGCAGCTGCTCCTGACGTTGGCTCTGGTCGCGTTGGCGACCCTTGTCCTCGGCATGGGGCTGCCGATCACCGCCGCCTATCTGACGGCGGCCACGCTCGCCGTGCCGGCCCTCAGCCAGATGAATGTGCCGCCGTTGGCGAGCCATATGTTCATCCTTTACTTTTCCGCCATCTCCGCCATCACGCCGCCCGTCGCCCTGGCGACGTTCGCGGCGGCCGGATTGGCGCAGGCCAACTTCTGGAAAACGGGGCTTTACGCCTGCCGGCTTGGAATGACCGGGTTCATCGTGCCGTTCCTCCTGATCGACCGGCCGGGCATGCTGATCCTCGGCCAACCGCTCGGCACCATCGCTTACGACGTCGGGACAGCGGGGGCCGGCCTGCTTGCGATCTCCATCGCGGTGGTCGGCCATCTCAATCACAAGATCCAGGTCCTGCCGCGGCTGTTGTTCGTTGCGAGCGGCATCGGGCTCGCCATACTGAACGACCTGACCATTGACATCGTCAGCACCTTGGTTGCGCTTGCCGGATACCTCCTCTATCGCATATCCATTCCGACCAGCGGATCGGGCGATAAGGTGGTGCCAGAACGTGGACCGGGATACTGATCGCAGGGAGGAGCATGGCCTTTCCAACGGCGCAGGCACCGTTGGAAAGGCATTCGAGGTCCTCCGCCACTTTGTCGGTGAGCAGCAGGAATGGGGGGTGAGGGAGCTTGCAACGACGCTGCAGCAACCGACGACCTCCGTTCACCGGCTTGTGCGCGCACTGAGCATCGAAGGCTTCCTGGAGTTCGATGCCGAGACCAAGAAGTACAAGATCGGGCCCGAATTGCAGCGCATCGCGGTGGTGGTGGACAGCCGCTTCACGTTCAAGACGGTTGCGAAGCCGCACGCGACGGAGCTGGCCCGGCGGTTGAAGACAGAGTGCTGGCTTGCGGTCAGGGGGCCGGAGCCGGTCTCCTTGTACTTCATCGATCAGGTGCATGAGGGCGAACGGACATTCGCGTCTCAGATCGGCCGTTGCGAGGCGATGTGCGACAGCGCCTGCGGCGTGTCGATGGCGGCCTGCATGACGGACGAGGATCTGGCCGGCGTGCGCGAGGCGTGCTTCGGCGACCGCGCGTCCGGAACGCGCGAGGAACTGTTCACTGCGCGGTTGACCCAAACGCGGCTGCAGGGGTATGCGCGATCCGAACTGCCGGGCGGGCAGGGTTGGCTGTTCGCGAAAGCCATTCTGGGCCAGAACAACAGACCCATCGGCAGTCTCGCGGTGTCCCTTGCCCTGGATCGGCTCGAGGAGCTGGGCGAAGTCGCCGTCGCCGAGGCGCTTGCCGAAGTCACGTCAGCGCTGTCGCAGGAATTCGGCGCGCGGATCCTGGGTGGGGCGGGAAGCGGAACATGGGACATCGGCGCCCGCGTCATCGCCGACCTGCTGCGGTCGGGCACCAAATCGGTGCATCTGACGCCCCATGTCGGGGCGGGCGACGCCAATCTCCTGGATGTCGATCAGGGACTGGCCGCATATGGCTTCGCGTTGGGAAGCAGCCTCGCCTCAGCCTACAATGGGCTGTCGCCGTTCCACCGTCCGCATCGCAATCTGCGTGCAGTGTGCCGATTGTATTCGCTGCATCTCCACATCCTCTGCCGACGCTCCTGTACCGCCGAAAGTCTTGAGGACCTGACGCATTGCCGCGTTTCCTGTGGCGAACGCGGATTCACGACCGCGACCGTGTTCGAATCCCTTCTGTCGCTGGCAAAGATTACGCCAAGGGCGTTCAGGGAGAATGGCGGTGAAGTGATTCATCTCGGCTATGCCGAGGCGACGCGCCAGTTCCTTGAGGGCAAGCTGGATGTCCTCGTCTCGTTTGCCGGGGTTCCCAATCCGGCATACAAGAGCTTGGCGGAGAAGGAAGAACTGAAGCTGATTCCGTTGCGCACCGAACTGATCCGTCGATTTCTGGCAACCAGCGACAACTTCTCGGTCGGGACCTTCCCTCCATTTTCCTATGATTTCTGCGAAACGCAGATCGTCACGCTTTCGACCCCGGCCATTCTGGTGACCAGGGCCGATCGCCCCCGTGAAGAGGTGTCGGAGGTGACGCGGGTGCTGTTCGAGAAGCGGGCGGTGCTGGCGATGAACTCTCCCGCCTATGCGGAGATCACTCCTCAATCCGTGGTGATGGATCTGCCGGTGCCGTTGCATGACGGCGCCGCCGACTATTGGCGGGAGCTTGGAATCATCGATTAGAGCGGATCGCGTAAAATCGGAATCGATTTGAAGCGTGAATCCGCTCGCAAAACAAAGGCCTGGAGTTTCGTGCGTTTCAGATTAAACGCACGAAACTCTAGGATGCATGCGGAAGACCTGCCACCGCATGCATCCGCCCCCCATCATTCCGTGCTGGCCGTGGCCTGAAGCCGTTTACGCAGCGCCGGTTTCCAGCCGCCCGCCGCGATGATGTCGAGCAGAAAGCCGGGAAGCGGTTCGTAGGTCGTCTCCCATCCGGTCGAGCGGTTCCGAACCAGGCCGGTTGCGAAATTGACCTCCAGCGTGTCGCCGGTCGTCACCTGCGCGCAGAGCCCATCGCAAGCCGCAAGCACCGGGACCCCGGCGTTCACGGCGTTGCGGAAACTGCCGCGCGGGATGGATTCGCATGCCAGCCCGCAGCCATGCGCCGAAATCCCCAACAGCCCCTGGATGTGGGGGTTGCCCTGGGCGAATCGCCGGCCGCCGACGATGATGTCGCGCGGCCTGACCTTTCTGGGGAAATCCGGATCGAGTCCGGTCATGAAGTGCTCGCGCAGGATTTCCGGACGGGTTTCGCGACTGAGGGCGAACTCCAGGGGCATCATGTCGCCGTCCACCGCCACATCGTCGCCGAACTTCCAGCACCGTCCGTGGAACACCCAATCCATGGTTCTGGCTCCTCAGAGAAACTTGCGGGGATCGGCAATGACGCCGGCGACCGCCGATGCGGCGACGGTCAAGGGGCTTGCCAGGTAGATGTCGGCGTCGCGCGCACCGAGCCGTCCCGGATCGTTGCGCGTGCCGGTGTTGATCGATGTTTCCCCGGCGGCGAGCGGCGCGATCCTGCCGCCGGCGCAGGGACCGCAACCCGGCGGCGTCACCAGGGCGCCCGCTTCGATGAAGGTCGACAACAGGCCCTCCGATGCTGCGCGGCTGGCGATCTCCTGCGTTCCGGGCGTCACCACCAGGCGAACGTGGTCCGCAATCCTCCTGCCTTTCAGAATCCGGGCGGCATCCTCCAGATCGGAAAAGGACGAATTCGCGCAGGACCCGATGAAGGCGTGCTGGATCGGCCGACCTGCGAGCGACCCGACGCCGACCACCTTGTCCGGGGTGGGAGGAACGGCGACCTGGGGCTCGATCAGTCCAAGATCGTAGTCGAGCCTCAGTTTGAACCGGGCGTCCGCGTCACTGCGCAACACATCGCAGTTTCCTCCGATGCGTGGCTCCAGCCAAGCCTTCGTGACCGCATCGGCTTCGAACACCGCCGACTTGGCCCCGAGTTCGATCGGCGTGTTGCACAGCGTCATGCGCTGGTCGACGCTGATCGAGCCGACGGATGGACCTCCGAACTCGACGACGCTGTAATCGACGGCGTCGGCGCCGAGATCGGCGATGAGCCGCTGGGCGATGTCGCGCGCAGTGATTCCCGGATGCAACTGACCCGTCAGCTCGACGCGAACGGTTTCGGGAACTCGCACCCAAGCCGTGCCCGTCGCCAGAACCTCGGTGATCTCGATCACGAGCGGGATGCCGAGGCAGCCTACCGCCCCGTAGTTCGTCACGTGCGGGTCGTAGGACAGCACGAGCATCCCCGGACGGACCAGCCCCCTTTCCATCGGGAAGACGTGGCCGTGACCGCCACGGCCGCAATCGAAGAAATGACGGATACCGTGGCGCGCGGCGATGGCGCGGACGGCGCGTTGACGGTCCGCCGCCTGCGCGCTTACCGCCACCGGTTCGTGATCGCAGGAGATCAGAAGCAGGTCGGGGTTCAGGACCCGCTCGACACCCAGCTCGCGGAGCGCCGCGTCGAACTGCACGACGTACCAGTCGTGAATTGTGATGAGATCGGGCTTCGGATGCACGTAATCCCCGGCGAACACCGGCTTGCCGGACGCGCGCGACAGGATCCTTTCCGCAATGGTCTGTCCAGCCATGCTGTGTCCCTCCGTCGTTCAGCGCAATTGAAGCACGTCGAGGAGATCCTCTCCGGCACGAAGCCGGTCTTCGCGCGCGATCTCCAGGTTCCGCTGTTCGCGGGCCAGAATGGCGACCTCTGCGGCACGTTCCGCCGACACCACCACGACGCCATCGGAATCCCCGATGACGATGTCCCCGGGGCGCACCACCACGCCGCCGACCGAGACCGGCAATCCGGCCCATCCCGGGTGGGATTTGACCGTGCCGCGGACGGATACGCCCGCGGCGAAGACGGGAAAACCCAACTCCTGCAACTCGTCGACGTCGCGCACCGCGCCGTTGGTGACCAGTCCCGCCAAACCGCGTCCCAAGGCGGCAAGCGTGGTCGTTCCGCCCCAGATCGTGGAACGGTCGGTCCCTCCGGCGTCGACGACCAGTACGCTGCCGCGCGGCGCCTGGGAAATCGCCTTCAGCACGCCAAGGGCGTCACCCGGCACCGTCTTCACGGTATAGGCAACGCCCGCCAAGCTCCGGCCCGGACCTCCCCGACCGGACGTTACCGGTCGGATCGATGGCGCCATGTCCCCCTGCTTGCCCGCGGCCTCGTACACCGTCGGCGCCGGGAAAGTCCTCAGAACGGACAGAGCTTCTTCGATATTCAACATCCTCGGGCCTTTCCGCCCCGGCCAGGGGCCGCCGTGAACAGGGAAATTTGTTCATGTATGAGAACTGTGTTCAAGAATACGCCGATGGAGGGCAGAACGCAACATCACCGATCGGAGCGGACGATCGCGTGGAAAACCCACGGTGGAAGCTGCACCGCCCGGTGTCGGCCATCAGCCGAGCGCTCCCACCAAAATCTTTACTCACCCACCATGGTTCAGCATATTGAACACCATCCCGCGCCTCTGCGGGTTGGGGCCATCAGGGAACGGCAGGCAGGGCATGGTCAAATCGGCTACGCGAACGCTCGATATCCTCGAAGCGGTGGCCGCACATCCGGACGGGCTGTCGCACAGCGGCATCGCCAAGGCGCTGTCCATACCGAAAAGCAGCCTGACGGGCCTGTTGCGCAGTCTGCAGACACGCCGCTATCTGGAATTCGATGCGGAGTCCGGCATCTACACGATGGGGCCGCAGGTTCTGCCGCTGAGCCGTTCCTTTCTTGAACGCCTCGATTTCATTCGTGTGCTGCGTCCGCTCGTCGGTACGCTGCGGGACCTGATCAACGAGGCGGTTACGATTGCCATCCTCGACGGAGACCGCATCATCGTCGTGCTTCAGGAACCGAGCCGCCAGCCTTTGACACCGGTTGCCCGTGTCGGTGACCGTGCGCCGGCAATGCTGACGGCGTCCGGCAAGGCCATGGCGGCGTTCGAGAGCGACCATGCCGTGGCGCGAATGCTGGAACAGCTGGAAGGCGTGTCTTCGCACCAGTCTCTCGCTCGGGAGAAACTGCTCGGCGAGCTGGAGGGCATTCGGTCCGGAGCGGTCGCCATATCGAACGAAGAGTGGATTCGGGGCGTGGTTGCCATCGGCCTTCCGATATTCGGAACAGACAGCTGGCGCCCGATGGCGGCTCTGGCGGTCGCTCTTCCGGTCATCCGGCTGACTCCCGAGAAGAGGGCCTTCATCGAATTGCATTTGCGCCGCACGGCGGCCGAGGCGTGCATCCGACTTGGAGCCAATCCCGACGATCGGGCCATCGCGCGGATCGCTGGGCAGCAAGCCGCTGTAATATCTGATGATAACTCAGCCGATTCGATCGGACTCGCGGATCGGCGCAAGGGCTCCCCGACCCGGCCCCGCGGTCCGAAAAAGCCGTCCTGAGCGTTCACGAGCATCGCCAGCACCGCCACCAGGTCCGGGGACCGGCCCTGCGGAGCCGACTCCACGGAGCGCCGCGAATGTTCGATGACAAAACAGTCTCTCAGCAGGATTTTGTGCGTTGACCGTCTGTTCCGTTATATGGCACAGTCAGAGTGTCGCTGCGATGGCTGGCACGGACGACGCCGACTGACCATCGCCCGGCCACGGCATCCTGCGAGGCGATGATGTGGAAACCACCCGAAAGTAGCGATTTCTGAACTCGACGCATGGCGAGCTTCATGGTCATGCCCATGGCCATTGATCCCTGGCGGCAACGCGCCGACAGGATTCTGAAAGCATTTCCGCTCTGCATGAGAGAAGCATTCGCCCCGCCTTGATCAGGTCATCTTCGGCGGTCAGCAGAATAATTGTTTCTGAAAGCAAGAAGAATGGCCTAGGAGCCATTTTCTTGTATTGCGAAATCATCGAATCGGCCCGTAGACGTCATGCGTCTGCGAACCCTCAACCATGACCTTGGAGGCTTTTTTATGAAAATCGGCAGATATATTGGCGCATTTCCACTGGCTTCTTTTGTGCTATTCGCATTTCATACAAGTTCGGTTGAAGCCCAGTCAAACTTCAAGGTGACCATCGACGGCGACTATTATTTTGAAGCCGGCCTTGTCGATCATGACCGCAATGCAGGGTATCGCAACACAGAGTTTCGCAACCGGCTTCGCCTGAATTTCCGGCCCTCGGGCATGGCGGACAACGGCTTGGAGTATGGTGCGCGCCTGCGCATCCGTGCGAATTCAACCGCCAGAACCATCGACGAAGATATGTCATATATTTATGTCTCCGGTTCGTTCGGTACACTTCAGCTTGGCAATACATATAATTACAATAATCTGTATTACGCTTCCGCACCGATCGACTACAGGGTTCTGGGAATTCCCGATCCGGTACAGAGTTTCGTTACGACCAGCGGTTCGCCTTACGGAAACCATGTCGACAGCCTCTACAGCGGCGGCATCAATTCGCTGGACGCCATTTACCTTCTGACCTCGCTGTCCGGAACCAAGGCGTTCTACATGACGCCGAAGTTCGGCGGAGTGCATTTCGGCGTGCAATACACGCCGAACAATGGAAGCGCGAACACCGATGTGGCCCGCATGTCATCGGTGGCGGCTGCGCAGGTGCAAAGCCGGTTCATCGACATCTGGGAGGTCGGCGGTTACTACGACGGCAAGATCGCCGACGTGAATCTGCGTCTCAGCGGCGCCTACACCTGGGGCAGGGCGGCGGACGGCATTACCGCGACCGGCAATCGGTACGAGGATCTGAAGGCTTATCAGATCGGAGCGCGGGCGACTTACCGCGGCTTCACGCTGGGCGGCGGGTATGTGTCGTTCGGCAAGTCGGGACAGTCCAAGGCGCGATACATGACCGCGGCATCGGCCGCCGGCACCCCGACCGACGCGGTTACCGCCGCGCCGACGTTCGGCGGAACGTCGGAGATCTGGAACCTGGGTGTCCAGTACCAGACCGGACCGCTGATGGTGGGCACGATGGTTTCGCGCGGCAAGGATCCGGGCGCGCTGTCGGTCCGCGGCAACCGTACGCTCGATATCTACACGTTGGGTGCGATGTACACCGTGGCGCCGGGGTTCCGCGTCGGGGCCGAGTGGGATCATTTCAACGCCAAGAGCGATCTGGTCGACCCCACCGGCGCCAAACGGGACGACAAAGGAAATCTGCTGCTGCTGCGCTCGGTCCTGGTGTTCTGATCGGGCCCGCGGCCATTGGCTGTCCCGAAGGCGGGACGAACCGCCGGTTCATGAGCGCCGCCCCATGTCGAGGGTGGCCTGGCGGGCGGCATGGACGGCGGCGGCCAGCCCGACACGTCGCGGACAGGCCCAGGGTAAGCGAGTCGGCGACGTGGCTCGAAGATGCATCGGGATTGCGTATCCGACGTTTCTGACATGCGGAAAAGTCCTGCATGTATTTCCATAACGTACCTTATGCGGCTTGTCTCCGCCCCCACGGCGGGGCGACGGCGGGACGGCGGCGGATCGGGCGCTCAGCCGTGGTCGGCCACGCTCCGCCGCGCCGCGTCGCACTCCGCGCAGCCGGCCTCCGGAGCGTGGAGGAAGACGAGCGGATCGCGGGCCAGCCGCTCGGCGGCGACCGCGACGACGTCGCGCGCGCGGGCCAGCCGGGCCGTCGCCCGCCCCACCGGCCCGACGGCCTGGAGCCCGCGCTCGCCAAGCCATCCGTCCGCCTGGGCGAAGCCTTCGCCGCAGTGGTCGTTCTCCATGCAGTCGACGCGGACGGGATGGCCGCCGTCCAGGACCGTGACGTGCTTCGGCACGCCGTAGGGCACGCGGGCGATGAGTTCGGCGACATGGAGCGTGGTGTTGGCCTCGTGCCCGACTCCGAGGAGGAGCACCTGCCCGTCCAGCGCGTGCAGCCGGCCGACGGGGCTGTCCGGACTGTGCGGTGGAATCGGCAGGGGGCCGGCGGTGATCCGCTCGGCCAGCGGGCCGAGCGCCGCGCAGGCGAAGGGATGGGTGCTGCGCAGCACGCCGGACAGGCGCCAGAAGGTGTCGGCCACCACCCCGAGATCGGGTGACGCGGGCGTCGCGGCGGGATCGAACGGCGCGTCGTCGTCACCCGTCCAGGACGGCATGACCAGGGTGCCGCCCGGCCCCAAGGCGGCGCGGAGCGCCGCGATCAGCCCGCGGGGGCCGCCCTCGACCGGCCCGACGGCACGGAAGGAGGTGTGGACCAGGAGCAGGCCGCCCTCACGGAC
>JAEZHQ010000631.1 GCA_023416455.1 Pseudomonadota bacterium
CCTCGGTCTGGCGCAGCGCCAGCCGAAACACCGCGCGCAGCATCAGCGCCGTCGTGATCGCCAAGTCCGAATAGCTCGCCTGTCCACCCGGCGTTCGGCGCGGCGCCGCTTTCCACTGCTCGATCGCCTCCTCGCGGACCCAGGCCGTGAGGCTGCCGCGCTGGCGCAGGGCGGCATCGTACTCGGCCCAATTCGTCACTGTGCGCTTCGGCCGGGGAATGTGATGACGACGAGCGGCATTGGCCTTGTGCGGCATGGTGGGCGACCGGAACGGAGACGGGCGCTTGACCTACGACACCGACCATATCCATGCAACACGGCGGCCGGGCCGGAACTTATCCGGAAACGGAATGATCCCGGCCTTCATCGGCCGTAGAGGGCGGCGAGGCTGCGCAGGTCGATGTCGCTGCGGTCGTCGGTCAGGACCGGCTGGCCGCGGCCGTCGGCCGGGGCCAGGGTGGCCAGGATGCGGCGGGCGGCGCCGGCGGCGGCCGGGGGCGCGGCCTCCAGCCGGCCGCGCAGCTCCTCCAGCGAGCGCGCTTCCCGGGTGGCGATCAGCAGGTGGTTGCCGCTCCCGGCGTCGGCGGTGAAGACCGAGGGGAAGACCGAGCCCTGGGTGGCCGCCAGCGGCCCGACCAGGGCGTCGCGGTCGAGCGGCGAGGCGACGTTCATCACCACGACCCCGCCCGGCGCCAGCCGCCGTTCCACCGCCGCGAAGAACTCGGCGGTCGCCGTGAAGAAGGGGATGATGGCGGTGGAATAGAGGTCCACGATGATCAGGTCGTGCCGTTCGGCCGAGGTCTCCACATGGCGGCGGGCGTCGTCCACGACCACCCGCACCTCCGGCCGCAGGGCGAAATGGGTGCGCGCCACCTCGACCACCGCCGGATCGAGTTCCACGCCCAGCACCTCGGCCTCCGGCCAGGCGTCCAGGATGCCGGCCGCCGCCGCTCCGGCGGCCAGGCCGAGAACCAGCACCCGGCCGCCGCCGGCCAGCGCCGGGGTGGCGGTGAACAGGTCGTAGTAGAGGCCGGTCGGCCCGCCGTCCTTGCGCAGCCGCGACTGGGTCGCCCACAGCACGTTCAGGTGCAGGCGGATCTCGCGGTCGTCCTCGCGCACCATGATGGTGTTGTGCGGGGTCTCGCGGTAGACGGCGAAGTCCCGTCCCTCGCCGAGCCCCGCCGCCGCGGCGAGCGGGACCGCCAGCGCCCCTGCCGCGGCCATCCGCCGCCCGCCCGGCAGCAGCGCGCAGGCCACCGCCGGCAGCACCGCGGCGAGCGCGTAGCCCGCCGACACCCCGATCTGGGGGATGGCGTAGAAGGACGCGAAGAAGGTCCCGCCGATGCTGCCCAGCGTGCCCACCGCGTAGATCCGCCCCGCCGCCGCGGCGCCCGACCAGGCGCTGAGCCCGGCGCAGATCGGCGACACCATGGCCAGCGCGAAGGACGGCACCCCCAGGATCAGCGCCGCCCCGATCACCGATCCCTCCGCCGCGCCCAGCCGGGCCGCCGCGTCCGCCAGGATCGGCTTGCCGAGCCAGGGCGTCAGCAGCGCGGCCAGCGTCCCGGAGAGCAGGACCACCCGCAGCGCCGGCACCGCCCGCGGCCCGTCGCCGAGCTGGCCGCCGGTCCAGTAGCCGGCCGCCATGAAGGTCATCACCACGCCGATGATGGCGCCCCACTGGTAGACGGAATAGCCGAAATGCGGGGCCATCAGGCGGCCGCCCAGGATCTCCATCATCATCAGCGCCCAGCCGGCGGCGAAGGCGGCGGCGCCCAGGACCAGAGAGGGGACGGCGCGCGGGGCGGGGGAGGGGGAGGGGGAGGGGGGGCGGGTCACGGCGCCAGCCCGTACACTTCGACCGGATTCCGCAGCCCCTTCACCGGGTGCCAGCCGAGCGAGACCAGCCGGTCGCCGCAGGCCTCGGCGACGGCGGCGGAGGCCAGGACCGTGCGGTCGAGCCGGTTGCACAGCCCCTCGATCCGGCTGACCAGGTTGACCGCCGGGCCGATCACCGTGAAATCGAGCCGGTTGGCCGAGCCGATGTTGCCGTACATGACCTCTCCGGTGTGCAGGGCGATGCCGCAGCGCAGGGTCGGCTGGCCCCAGGCGGCGCGTTCGGCGTTGCGCTCCTCCATGCCCTTCAGGGCGTCCTGCGCCGCGTCCAGCGCCCGGGCGCAGGCGTCGGCGCCGCGATGGTCGGTGTCCTCCAGCGGGAAGATGGCCAGCATGGCGTCTCCGATGAACTTCAGGATCTCGCCGCCGTGGTCCTCCACGGCGCCCCCCATGATTTCGAAATAGCCGTTCAGCAGGGCGATCAGCTCCTCGCGCGGCAGCCGGTCGGCCAGCTGGGTGAAGCCGCGCAGGTCGCAGTACCACAGCACCGCGCGCACGTTGGCGCCGGTGCCGCGCCGGATGTCGCCGGACAGGATGCGCGCGCCGGTGCGCCGTCCGACGTAGGTGTCGAGCACGGTGGTGGCGAGCCGCCGCAGCGCCAGCGTCTCCAGCACCGCCCCCAGGGCCGGCAGCACGGCGTCGACCAGCGCCAGGTCGGCGGTGGTGAAGCCGCCCGGCCGGTCGGTGGCGAAGCTCAGCACGTTGCGGCGCCCGCCGGCGAACAGCAGCGTCATGGCGACATAGTCGGTGGCGCCCTGTTGACGCAACTCGCCCAGCACCGGATAGGGCCAGGGCGGCGCCATCTGCTCCAGCCGGTAGCGCAGGCCGTCGGCGCCGTCCTCGATCAGGGTGGCGAAGGGGCTGGTCAGATACTCGGTGCTGCCCTCGGTGCCGTGGAGCCGGGTGGCCACCTCCACGCCCTTGCCGTGGCGGTGCCAGAAGAAGACGATCGAGCGGATCTGGGGATGCAGCAGGGACAGCCCGCAGACTCCGCGCGACAGCGGCAGGCCGGCGGTGATCAGGCGCTGGCAGAAGCGGTCGAGCAGATCCTGGATGGTGGCCGCCTGCCGTCCCTCCTGAAGCAGCCAGTCGACGACGGCCTGCCGCTGGCCGGGCGGGGCGGGAGGCGGTGCGGACGCCGCGGGCTGCGCGGGGCTCACGGGGCGACGGCCATGCTGGTGCGATGCTCGACGGGATGCGGTGCTTGATCTGGCATGGGATTCTGCCCAAATTTCGCCTGCGCCGCCAGTCATCTTCGGCGCCGATGGAGGATACCGCCATGTTCATTCAGACCGAGCAGACGCCCAACCCGGCGACTCTCAAGTTCCTGCCGGGGCGCGACGTGCTCGGACGCGGCACGGCCGACTTTCCCGGCCGCGGGGAAGCCGCCCGCTCGCCGCTCGCCCAGCGCCTGTTCGAGATCGACGGCGTCGAAGGGGTGTTCCTCGGCGCCGACTTCATCACCATCACCAAGGCCGCGGCCAAGGAGTGGTTCCTGCTGAAGCCGTCGATCCTCGGCGTCATCATGGAGCATTTCACGGCCGACCGGCCGGTGCTTCTGGAGGAGGCCGGCGACGGCCACGCCGAGGCCGGCGACGACGACGACGAGATCGTCCAGCAGATCAAGGAGCTGCTCGACACCCGCGTGCGCCCGGCCGTGGCCCAGGACGGCGGCGACATCACCTTCCACGGGTTCGAGGACGGGGTGGTCTATCTGGTCATGAAGGGGGCCTGCTCGGGCTGCCCCAGCTCGACCGCCACGCTGAAGGCCGGCATCGAGAACATGCTGCGCCACTACATCCCGGAGGTGGTCGAGGTGCGCTCGATCCGCTGAGGGCGGCGCCCTATTCCGGGACGATGAACTGCACGCCCAGCCAGCGCCAGCGCCCGTCCGGCGTCGGCAGCGTGCAGTTGACGCGGGTGCGGCCGGGCGGGAAGGGGTCGCGGATGCGGACCTCCACCCGGTCCTCCGTGATCCATTCCAGCGTCGTGCGGCCCTGGCCGGCGGCGAAGCAGGCCAGCCGCGACAGGTTGCCCAGCCCGTCGGCGAGCGTGAAGCCGAGCGGCGGCGGGTTGACGGTGAGCAGCGGGTCGTCGGGCGTCAGCTCGGTCACCGGCAGCGGCAGCGCGTTGGCGGCCAGGCGGAAGCGGTCGATGCTGCCGAAGGCGTCGTTCATCACGAAGCGGGGCAGGTTCCAGCGGTCGGCCTGCGGGTGCAGCACGCCCGACTGCTGGCCGAAGGCGGCGGTGTAGCCCTCCTCGGTGACCAGGGCGCTGGCGGCGGCGGAGGCTTCCCCTTGCGGGTAGGCGAACAGCGTCGGGCGGCGGCCCAGCTCGGCCTGGATGCGGTCGGCCATGCGGCGCAGCTCCGCCCTGACCTCCTCGGGCGGGCGGTGGACCAGCGACTGGGTCGAGGCGCCGAGCCCCCCGATGGTCGCCCCGGCGGCGGCGATCTGGCGGATCTCCGCCCAGCTCATGTGGGCGGGCGAGCCGCGGTCGATGGCGTCGGTGGCGACGAACAGGGTGAAGGGCAGGCCGGCGGCCTTCAGGCGCGGCCAGGCCTCGCGGAAGGCGGAGCGGCTCGCCTCGTCGATGGTGATGGCGACCGCACGGTCGGGAAGCGGCGCCCCGGTGCGCAGCGCCTCCAGGATGCGGGGCAGCGGCAGCACCTGATAGTCGCCGTTCTTCAGCTCCTCCAGATGGGCCTCGAACTGGTCGAGGCGGATGCTGATGGAGGGCGTCTGGTCCTCGCCGAAGCGGTCATAGGCGAAGACCACCGCGCTGTTCCCGGCCGGCTCCGCCGCCAGGGCGGAACGGCCGGTCGGGACCATGGCGATCCAGGCGGCCAGGACGAACAGGACGGCGGCGCTTCGAAGCGGCATAATGACCCATCGAGTTGCGGAACCGGATCCCCACCGGCTTACCCCGGATGGTGTGTCACATCCGACCCATGGGGAACAAGACCGCAACGCCCGCCGAACGCAGCCGGCGGGCGGGCGATGCAGCCGTGCAACAATAAGCGGTGCAACCATGCAACAAGGTCCCTTGCCCGCACCGGGTCCGCGGACGGTGCCCGGGGGAAGCGGTCGTGCGCCGGCCGGATCAGGCGGTCATCAGGCGGCCGCCGGCCGCCGCGTCTGTCATAAGGCGGCCGCCGGCCGCCGCGTCGGTCAGCAGGGGGTAGCGTTCCGCGTCGGGAAGCTGGTAGTGCCACCATTCCTCGGCGTAGTGCCGCCACCCCGCCGCCGTCATGACGCCCAGCAGGGCGGCGCGGTTGCGCTGCTGGTCGGTGGTCAGGTCGGTGCGGGCGTGGTGGGAGCGGCCGGTCATCTCGTCGAAGCCGGTCCCCATGTCGAGCGGCCGGCCGTCGCCGTCGGCCAGCGTCAGGTCGACGGCGACGCCGCGGGTGTGGGCGGAGCCGACTCGGGGGTCGGCGATGTAGGCGGGGTCGGGGAAGGCGTGCCAAAGCCTCCATTGCGCCTCGGCCGGCCGGAAGGCATCGTAGACCCGCAGCCGGCAGCCGATGCCCCGCGCCAGCGCGACGGCGGTGCGCAGCCGGGCCGCGGCGTCGGGGTGCAGCAGGCACACCGCCCGGGCGTAGATCGGGGCGCCGGTCAGGTTGTCGGGCGTGGCGTAGCGGAGGTCGAGGTCGACCGCGACCTCCGGCGGGGCGATGACGGTGAGCATGGGGGGTCCGACGGGGCCAGGAGGAAGGGGCGGGGTGCGATGGAGCGGGGCGTGATGGAATCCGGCGCGACGGGGCTTAGCATGGGGCTTGGCATGGGGCTTAGCATGGGATGGGGCGGACGATGAAGGCCGAAGCGGCGGGGACGCCCCGGCCGATGCGGGTCCTCGCCCTGGACAGCGCGACGTCCGGCTGTTCGGCGGCCGTGTGGGACGATGGCCGCATCAGCGCGCGGCGCGCCGAGCCCATGGCCCGCGGCCAGGCGGAGGCGCTGGTCCCCATGGTCGAGGCGGTGCTGGCCGAGGCCGGCGTCGGCTACGACCGGCTGGACCGCATCGCCGTGACCGTCGGGCCGGGCGCCT
>JAEZHQ010000633.1 GCA_023416455.1 Pseudomonadota bacterium
TTCCGTGAGCGAAGCGCACAGTGACGAATTGGTCCGAGCATGACGCCGCCCTGCGCCGGCGCGGCAGCCTGACGGTCTGGTTTTCGGACGGGGCCATCAAGGGGTGGAAGGCGGCGGCGCGCCGAACGCCCGGTGGACAGGCGAGCTTTTCGGATCTCACCATCACCACCGCGCTCATGCTGCGCGCGGTGTTCCGGCGTGCGCTGCGTCAGACCGAGGGACTGGTCGGCTCGGTCCTCCAACCGCTCGGGCTTGAGCGGCCGGTGCCGGATCACTCCACCATCGCGCGCCGAGCCCGGACGGTGACGCTGCCGTCTGCGCCGCGCGCAGGCAATGGACCCATCCACCGGCTGGTCGACGGCATGGGGCTGAAGCTGTGCGGGCCGGGCGAATGGCTGATCGAAAAGCACGGAACGAAGCGGAGGCGCTCCTGGCGCGCCCTGCCCTTCTCTCCTCCCTGCACCACGCCGACGCCCTCCCCTCACCAGTGCGCGAGGCCCGGCATCCGGCAGGCGCCCGTGGTGTAGACCTGCTCCAGGCCACACAGGCCGTTGAGGCTCACGACCACATAGCCGTTGCAGCTCGGGTCGTAGAAACGTGCCCGGTAGCCCGACGGGACATTGACGCCGCTGCGGATTTCCGACGAAACGCCCCTCTGCACGCTGTTGGCCAGCCCCAGCGCGCCGATCCGTTCGGCCGCCACCTGTTCGCATTTCGCCGGCAGGGTTGCGATCGGCGCGTCCTGAGCCAGCGCCGCCGCCGGGCCGAGAAGCACGGCGAGCGCGGCTGCCACATGGACGGCGGCCGGCCGGTGCGGGCGGGTGGCTGTGACCGGGCTGGTGTGAGGCACCATGCGACGCTCCCTTCGATGCGAATCGCCGTCCAGGGGTGAAGGCCGCAATGGGCCGTCAACCGCCGTTCCAGCGCTCCAGTTCCGTCAGGATCTCCTGCTCGAGATCCGCGACGAGTTCACGGCACGTGCTGATCCGCTCGGACGGCGACGTGCCGTTCGCCTGCTCCCAGCCGTGCAGAACCTCGACCGCCTCTCCGTAATCCTCGCACAAGCCGCGAAAGAAGCGGTTGTCCGCGCAGTACAGTTTTATCGCCTGCGCCAAGTCCGGAAATCGCTCCATCGCGTACCGTATCCTTTGCGACATGGATGCTCCCGCTGGGCATGAACGCTCCGGCTGGTTTCGGACGGACCTGGCGGCTCCCGGCGGCCTGTGGCCGGCGGGCCTGCGCTGTCGCGATGCGGTTCTGGCGTCGGCACAGCCTGCATCGGTTGGCCAAGGACCCTGAAGGCTGCAACGGTAAACTCTGTTACCGTATCGCCACGGCGGATCGCGGGGCCGGAGGCCCGCGATCCGCCCTAGTCGGCGGGCACCCCGCCCCGCTCGCCGCCGCTCCATTCGCGGACGAGGTTGTAGGCGACGGCGAGCAGCGTCGGGCCGAGGAAGATGCCGATCAGGCCGAAGGCCACCAGCCCGCCGACGATGCCCAGGAAGATGACGATGAAGGGAAGTTGGCTGCTCCGCCCGATGAGGATGGGGCGCAGGATGTTGTCCAGGCTCCCGACCAGCAGGCCGACCCAGGCCACCAGGAAGATGGCGGCACCGGTGTCGCCCCGGCTGGCCAGCCACAGCGCCGCCGGCACCCAGATCACCACCGGCCCCATCGGGATCAGCGTCAGGAAGAAGGTGACGAAACCCAGGAGGAAGGCACCGGGGACACCGGCGATCCAGTAGCCCACGGCGGCGGCGATCGCCTGCACCAGGGCGGTGCCGAGCACGCCGTGCACGACGCCGATGATGGTGCTGGCGGCGACGTCCAGCGACTCCCGGGCCCGCGCACCGGCGATCCGCCCCATGACGCTGCGCAGGCGGTCGGTGCCGGCGCGGCCGTCCCGGTAGAGGAAGAAGGCGATGAAGACGCTGATCGCGATCAGCGAGGTGCCGGACAGGAGGCTCTCGCCGCTCTCCAGCACCCAGTCGCGGATCTGCTCGACGTGGGGCTGAAGGACGGTGCGCAGGTTCGCCTCCCCGCTCGCCACCGCGCCCCAGATTTCGTTCAGCCGGTCGCCGGCCAGCGGAATGCCGGCGAGCCAGGCGGGAAGCGGCGGCAACCCCCGCTCCATGGCCACGTGGGCGGCCTCGAAGAAGTGGAAGACGTTCTCCGACAGCTTGACCCCCAGCACGACCAGCGGGCCGACGAGGAGCAGCATCACCGCCAGCGTCATGATGGACGCCGCCAGGGTGGTTCGCCCGCCCAGCGCCCGTTCGAGGCGCCAGTGCAGCGGCCAGGTGCTGAAGGTCAGGATGACGGCCCACAGGATCGCCGCGATGAAGGGCCGCAGGACGACGAAGCAGCCGACCACCAGCACCAGCATCAGCGCCAGGACGAGGGCCTTGCGGACATAGCCCATCTCGTGGCGCTCCGGCGCCTCCAACGGTTCGCCGCGCGGCATCAGCCGTTCCTGAAAGACGTCCGCCATCGCTCGCCTCCTTGCGGAAATCCGGTGGAATGTCAGGGCGCGATCACCCAGTTGCCGGCGTCGGTCTTGCAGAAGTTCATCTGGTAGGGGACCCGGCCATTGGGATTCACGACGGTGAAGGCGACGTGGCGGCAGGGCAGCCCATCCCGCTGGTAGGCGCTCTCCACACGCATGTCGCCGTGGAATCCGGTGTCATCGTTGCGCCAGTCGGCACGGCTGCCGGCCTTGCCGTCCTCCAGCAGCCGGCGCATGGCCTCCTTGAAGATGCTCCAGTCCTCCGCCGAGAAGTCCTTCCCGCCACGCCCGCCGAAAAGAAGGTTGAACTGCGCGGAGGCCGGCCATGGCATCGCCAGGACCGCGGCGAGCAGGAGCGTGGCCATGGGGATGCGCGATGCCGGTGTCATGGGTTACCTCGCCTGGGTGAACGTGGAAGCGGCGGCCCCCTTGCCGTCGCCAAGGACGTCCTGCGCGGTGGTCGTCGCGAACAGGTGCATGAGCCTGGCCACCAGGCCCGTCCAGCCGGTCTGGTGGCTGGCGCCGAGGCCGGCCCCGTTGTCGCCGTGGAAGTATTCGTAGAAGAGGAGGCAGTCCCGCCAGCCGGGATCCTCCTGGAACACCGCCGTGCCGCCGAAGACCGGCCGCCGCCCGTCCCCGTCGCGCAGGAAGATGCCGGTCAGGCGCCGGGAAATCTCCGCGGCGACCTGATGGAGGGTCATCATGCGCCCTGAGCCCGTGGGGCATTCGACGAGGAAGCCATCGCCGTAATACATGTGGTATTGCAGCAGGGCGCGGACGATCAGGGCGTTGACCGGCATCCAGACGGGCCCGCGCCAGTTGGAGTTGCCGCCGAACATGCCGCTGTCGGATTCCGCCGGCAGATAGGAGACCCGGAACTCCTGCCCGCCGACCGTGACGCCGCAGGGATGGTCGGCGTGGTGCCGGGACAGGGAACGGACGCCGAAGGGGCTGAGGAACTCGCCCTCGTCCAGCAGGCGCGCCAGCACCCGGCGCAACCGCTCCTCGTTGAGGACGGAACCCATGCGGCGGCCGCGTTGGCCGGGAACCCGCGGGTCGTGGATGGCGGCCACCAGCTCCGGGCGGGCGGCGAGGAAGGCGTGGAAGCGCTCCGCAAGCTCCGGGTGCCGCACCAGGAGGTCGCCGTCGAAGACGCAGACCGCGCAGAGCGGCAGCAGCCCCACCATGGAACGGACCTTCAGCCGCTGCGCCCGCCCGTCCGGCAGGCGCAGCACGTCGTAGAAGAAGCCGTCCTGCTCGTCCCACATGCCGGTGTCGTCGCCGAGGCGGGTCATGGCCGAGGCGATCCACAGGAAATGCTCGGCGAACTTCAGCGTCATGTCCACATAGACGGGGTTGTGCCGGGTCAGTTCGGCGGCGATCTCCAGCATGTTGAGGCTGAACAGCCCCATCCAGGCGGTACCGTCGGCCTGCTCCAGATGGCCGCCGGTCGGCAGCGGCGCGCTGCGGTCGAACAGGCCGATGTTGTCGAGCCCGAGAAAGCCGCCTTCGAAGACGTTCCGTCCGTCGCGGTCCTTCCGGTTCAGCCACCAGGTGAAGTTCAGCAGCAGCTTCTGGAAGCTCCGCTCCAGCCAGCGCCGGTCCTCCCCGCGGTTGCGCGACTGGAGCAGCCGGTAGGTGAAGATGGTGGACCAGGCATGGACGGGCGGGTTGACGTCGCCGAAATTCCATTCATAGGCCGGGATCTGCCCGTTGGGGTGCAGGTAGCGTTCCCGAAGCATCAGGTCGAGCTGCTCCAACCCGAAGTCGGGGTCGACCAGCGTCAGGGCGATGACGTGGAAGGCCAGATCCCAGGCCGCGTACCAGGGATATTCCCACTTGTCCGGCATCGAGATGACGTCGGCGTTCTCCATGTGGTGCCAGTGGGCGTTGCGGGGCGCCGCCCGGGCCGGCGTCCGGTGCGGGCCGGCCCCGTGCTCCTTCAGCCAGACGCCGACGTCGTACCGGTAGAACTGCTTGCTCCACAGCATGCCCGCCAGCGCCTGGCGGAACACATTGGCGGCATCGGCGCCGAGCGCGGGCGGCGTGATGGCGGCGTAGAAGGCGTCCGCTTCGCCGCGGCGGGCGTCCATCACCCCGGCGAAGGCGGGGCCGAAGACGTCGTCGTCGCCCCCGCCGCCGGCCCCGCCGGCCCAGTCTGCCCCGCCGGCCCCGCCGGCGTCGAGCCGCAGGCGGACGGAGCGGCGTTCGCCGGGGCCGAGGGTCAGGCGGTAATGCGCGGCGGCCTTGGTTCCGGTCGCGTCCGGGTTCACCGCCCGCCGGTCGCCGTGCACGACGCAGGCGCCGATGCCGTCCTTGACGAAGGGGCTGCGGTTCGGCACGCCGAACAGGCGCCACAGGTTGGTCTCGTTCTCCGTGAAGAGAAGCGCCGGATCGCCCTCGCAATGGAGGATCGCCTCCCCCTCCTCCGGGTCCGCCGCCCGGACCGCGCGGTGCGCGGCACCGGCCGCTTCGCCGAGGGAGGGCTTGCGCGGCGCCCCCGCCCCGGGAGCGTCGCCCCAGGACCACCGGTTGCGCCACCACAGCGTCGGCAGGACGTGGAGGTCGGCGGGCTCGCCGCCGCGGTTGTGCACGGTGATCTCAATGAGGATGCGTTCCGGCGTCGCCTTGGCGTATTCCACGAAGACGTCGAAGTAGCGGTTGCCGTCGAAGGCGCCGGTGTCGAGCAGCTCATACTCCCACTCGCCCCGGCCGCGCTGCCTTCCCTTCTCGATCAGGTCGTTGTAGGGAAAGGCCACTTGCGGGTACTTGTAGAGGTATTTCATGTAGGAGTGGGTCGGGGTGCTGTCGAGGTAGAAGTAATATTCCTTCACATCCTCGCCATGGTTGCCCTCGGCGTTGGTCAGGCCGAACAGGCGCTCCTTCAGGATCGGGTCGCGCCCGTTCCACAGGGCCAGCGCGAAGCACAGGCGCTGGCGGTCGTCGCAGAGGCCGGCTAGCCCGTCCTCCCCCCAGCGGTAGGCGCGGGAGCGGGCCTGGTCGTGCGGGAAGTGGCTCCAGGCGTCGCCCGACTCGCTGTAGTCCTCGCGCACCGTCCCCCATTGCCGCTCGCTGAGGTAGGGACCCCATTTCTTCCAGGGAATCCCCCGCTCGCGCGCCTGGTCGAGGCGGTCCTGCTCGGCCGTTCCGCTGCCCCCCAGTCGATCGCCCGCCTCCGGCATCCGATCCTCCCCGATGTTGATGGGCCGTCCATGCGCGGTCCGAAGGGTTCGGACCGCTGCGTCGACGCGCCACGCAGGCTTCGGCCCTTGCGGGCATCACTCGGCGCTGACGGAGACGTCCCCCGGCCGGCGAAGCGCCTCCTGCGCGGCGAAGCCGATGGCGTGGGAGGCGGCGTTGGGGTCGTCCACCCGCACCACCACCCCGCGCCCGACCAGATGGATTCCATGCGCGTTGAAGGCGCGGATCAGACGCTGGTAGGCCTCGCGCCGGATCACGAACTGCCGGTCGGGCCGGGAGATGAACTTGACGCCGATGATCAGCGCGTCGTCCTCCACCCGCCGCACGCCCTGGGACTTCAGCGTCTCGATGAAGTCCGGCCCCATCTCGGGGTCCGCGGCCAGCTCCTTGCCGATGGTCTTCACCAGCGTCTTCACCAGCCCCAGATCGGTTTCCGGCGGCACGCGGAACTCCAGCCGCATCAGCGCCCAGTCGCGGCTGTAGTTGGTCAGCGCCTTGATCTGCCCGAAGGGAAGCGTGTGCACCGCGCCGCGGTGGTGGCGCAGCTTCAGCGAGCGCAGCGAGATGCCCTCCACCGTGCCGCGCAGCTGCCCGACTTCCACATAGTCGCCCATGTGGAAGGCGTCCTCCAGCAGGAAGAAGACGCCGGCCAGGATGTCGGCGATGGTCGACTGCGCGCCGAGCCCGATGGCGATGCCGACCACCCCGGCCCCGGCCAGAAGCGGCCCGATCTCGATGCCCATGGAGGACAGCAGGATCATCGCGACGACGGCGACCAGCACCACCTGGAGGAACTTGCGCAAAAGCGGCAGCAGCGTCGCCAGACGCTGCCCCCGCGTGGTGGAGCCGCCGCGCTGCGCGGCGCCCAGGGTCCGGTCGATCGCCCGGATCATCAGCACCCAGCCCACATAGCCGAGCAGCAGCACGACCGACAGGTTGAACAGGAGCCGCACCAGCATCCCGGCGGGACCCGTGTGCTGTTGCGGGTCGAAGCCCCAGATCATCGCCGTGCCGATGACGCCCAGCACGACCGTCGCCACCAGGATGGCGCGCGTCAGCCGCGCCACCTGCACCGCCGCCGCCGCCGCCGCCGCCTCGTCCAGCCCGGCGCAGTAGAAGCGCCCGAGCGGCCGGGTCAGCAGCAGCGCCACCAGCGGCACGCCGAGCGCCAGCAGCAGGCTGGCCATCAGCCGCAGGCCGGTCCCCGGCTCCAGCCGCAGGGCCGCCGCGACCACCACCACCCACAGCCCGATCAGATAGAGCGTCGCCAGCGCCGGCCAGGCGGCGAGCACGGGCAGCGCCTGCACGTCGAGGCCCAGCGGCTCGGCCAGGGCCCGGGTCACCGCGGACCGGCTGCGCCACACCACCTGGAGCAGGTACAGGAAGGGCAGAGTCCCCAGCGGCAGCCCCACCGCGACGGCCGCCTCCCGCGGCAGGCCCAGCGCACGCAGCAGGTCGAGCAGCCCCAGCGCCCCGGCGGTCAGCGCCGCCACCACCGTCACCGTCCGCTGGAGCCCCCGCGCGGCGACCCCGTCGAGCGGCAGAAGCCGCTGCGCCGGCTGGTCGGGCGCGGTCAGGACGCGCATCAGCCGGTCGACCAGCAGGACCGTCACCGCGACGTGCAGCATCGCCAGCAGGATCGCCGGGGCCGCCGGGTGCGGCGGGCGCAGCACGGCGTAGGCCAGCAGCGTGCCCAGCACGAAGGCCGCCATCTCGGCCAGTCCGGCGCTCAGCCGCAGGAACGGGGTCGCCGCGTCCCGCGCACGCAGCACCCGCCGGGCGGCGGCCATCGCCACCACCCCGGCCGCGAGCAGGACGGCCAGCCCCGCCGCCAGCCGCAGCGGCGGCATGGTCGGCTGCGTGCCGTTCGGGTGGTGGAAGGTGTCGGCCAGGACCTCCGGCAGGCGGGGATAGACGGCGGCGATCTCGTCCAGGCGGCGGGCGTACTCCTGCAACCCGGTCTCGGCCGCGCCAGCCGGCACCACCGCCGCCGCCGCCGCCGCCGCCGGGCCGGCCAGGGCCGGGGCCAGGATCAGGACCAGGGCCAGGATCAGGGCCAGGACCAGGGCCGGGAGGGTCCCGGCCAGGACGAGGGACGGGCGCTCACACACCGCTGGTGACTCCCTTGCCCGGGGTCGGCTCCGGCGGGCGCGGGGCCTCGCCGTGGCGGGGCGGCCGGGCGGCGTCGGCCGCTTCCGGCACCGGTTCGCGGATGCGGAACCAGGCGACGTAGAGGGCCGGCAGGAACAGCAGCGTCAGCGCCGTCGCCACGATCAGGCCGCCGATGATGGCGTAGGCCATCGGCCCCCAGAACACCTCCGGGGCGATCGGGATCATGCCCAGGCTGGCCGCCGCCGCGGTCAGCAGGATGGGCCGCACGCGGTGCATGGTGGCGTTGATCACGGCGTCCCAGGGATGCTCGCCCATCGCCAGATGCTCGTCGATCTGGGCGATCATGATGACCGAGTTGCGGACGATCATGCCGATCAGCGCCACCACGCCCAGGATGGCGACGAAGCCCAGCGGCGTGCCGGTCGGGAGCAGCGCCGCGACGACGCCGATCAGGCCCAGCGGGGCGACGCTGATGACCAGGAACAGCTTCTGGAAGCTTTGCAGCTGGATCATCAGCACGGTCAGCATGACGAAGACCATGATCGGGAAGACCGCGGTGATGGAGGCCATGCCCTTGGCGCTGTTCTCCACCGTGCCGCCGACCTCGACCGTGTAGCCGGGCGGCAGGCTGCGCCGGAGCTGGTCCACCGCCGGCTCCAGCTGCTGGACCACCGTCGCCGCCTGGAGCGGCGGCACCAGGTCGGCCTGCACGGTGATCGTCGGCAGGCGGGAACGGCGCCAGATCACCGGCTGCTCCAGCGCGTAGTGCAGCGTCGCCACCTCGCGCAGCGGCACCGTGCGGCCTTCCGGGATGGCGATCTGGAGGTTGCGAAGCGTCTCGATGGAGCTGCGCTCGGCGTTGGCCGCCTGGGCCACCACGTCGATCAGGTAGATGCCGTCGCGCACCTGCGTGAAGGCGGCCCCCGACACCGTGGCGTTGAGCGCCTGGTTCAGCGACTTGGAGCTGATGCCGAGCAGGCGGGCCTTGTCCTGGTCCACATCGACCCGCACCACCTTGGACGGCTCGTTCCAGTCGTAGTTGACCAGCAGCGTGTAGGGGTTGGTGCCGATGGTGTCGGCCATGCGGTTGGCGATGGCCCGCACCTCGCCGACGTCGGGACCGGAGACCCGGTACTGGATCGGCCAGCCGACCGGCGGCCCCATCTCCAGCGGGCTGACGCGCGTGTTGAGGTCGGAGAACTGCTCGTTCAGCACCCGCTCCAGCCGCTCACGGACGCCGTCGCGGACCTTCAGCCCCTTGGTCACCACCACCGCCTGGGCGAAGTAGTCGTTGGTGAGCTGGACGTCCAGGGGCAGGTAGAAGCGGATGGCGCCCTGGCCGATGTAGAAGCTCCAGCGCTCGACGTCGGGGTCGGCGGCCAGCACCGCCTCGAAGCGGTCGACGACGTCGCGCGTCGCCTTGATCGAGGCGGTCTGCGGAAGCGTCAGGTTGACCAGCAGCTCCGGCCGGTCGGAGGCGGGGAAGAACTGCTGCTGGACGTACCGCATGCCGAAGACCGACAGGGCGAACAGCCCCAGGGTCAGCGCGATGACCAGATAGCGCGCCCGCATCGCCAGGCGCAGGGCGCCGCGGAAGGCCCGCATCAGGCGCCCCGGCCCGTGCCCGTGCTGCGCCTTGGGGTTGGGGCGCAGGACATTCACGCCGATCAGCGGCGCGAACAGGACGGCGACGATCCAGGAGAACAGCAGCGCCATCGCCACCACGGCGAACAGCGTGAAGCAGTATTCCGCCGCCCCGCCCTGCGCGAAGCCGATGGGGATGAAGCCGGCCACCGTGATCAGCGTGCCAGTCAGCATCGGAAAGGCGGTGGAGGTGTAGGCGAAGGTCGCCGCCTTGTCGAGGCTGAAGCCCTCCTCCAGCTTGGTGATCATCATCTCCACGGTGATCATGGCGTCGTCGACCAGCAGGCCGAGCGCGATGATCAGCGCCCCCAGCGAGATGCGCTGGAGCGTGATGCCGTAGAACTCCATGCCGATGAAGGTCATGGCCAGGACGAGCGGGATCGAGGTCGCCACCACCAGCCCGGCGCGCAGCCCCAGGCTGACGAAGCTGACCGCCAGCACGATGATGACCGCCTCCTTCAGGGCCTTGGTGAATCCGGCGACCGATTCCTCGACCACCACGGCCTGGTCGGCGACGAGATGGACGCCGATGCCCACGGGCAGTTCGGCCTCGACCTGCCGCATCCGCTCGTGGATGCCCTCGCCGAAGGCCAGCACGTTGCCGCCGGCCGCCATGGAGATGATCATGCCGATGGCGGGCTCGCCGTTGTAGCGGAAGATCGGCGAGGGCGGATCGGCGTAGCCGCGCCGGACCTGCGCCACATCGGCCAGCCGGTAGAACCGGCCGTCGGCGCGCAGGCTGATCGCGCGCAGGCTGTCCTCCGAGGCGAAGGCGCCGCTGACCCTGACGCTGACCTTCTCGTCGCCGGCCTGGACCACGCCGGCCGGGGCCACGGCGTTCTGCGCCTGGAGGTCGGCCACCACCTGCTCGCGGTCGATGCCCATGGCGGCGAGCTGGCGCGTGGAGAAGTCGAGATAGATCTTTTCGTCCTGGATGCCGACGAACTGCACCTTGCCGACGTCCGGCACGCGCATCAGCTCCGCCCGCGCGGTCTCGGCAAAGTCCTTCAGCTCGCGGTAGCTGAAGCCGTCGGCGGTGAAGGCGTAGACGGTGCCGAAGGTGTCGCCGAACTCGTCGTTGAAGGCCGGCCCCTGCACGCCCTGCGGCAGCAGGTGCTTCATGTCGGCGATCTTCTTGCGGACCTGGTACCACAGGTCGGGCACCGCCTCGGCCGGCGTGTAGTCCTTCAGGTTGACGTAGACGACCGAGACGCCGGGTTTGGTGTAGCTCTTGACGTAGTCGAGATAGGGGATCTCCTCCAGCTTCTTCTCCACGGGGTCGGTCACCAGATTCATGGTGTCCTCGATCGTGGCGCCGGGCCAGTTGGTCTGGACCACCATGGTCTTGATGGTGAAGGCGGGATCCTCCTCCCGGCCGAGCCGCACATAGGCCAGGCCGCCGGCCAGCGTCAGCGACAGGATGAGGTACCAGACGAAGGAGCGGTGCCGCAGCGCCCACTCGGAGAGATTGAAGCCGGTCATGGAGCCGCCGCCGTTTGCATGTGCGTGCCGAGCCGGACGCGCTGGCCTTCGGAAAGGCTGTGCACCCCGGCGATGACCACGATGTCGCCGCGGGAAAGCCCCTCGGTGACGATGACCGGGCCGCCGGCGTCCCGCGGCCGGACGGTCACCGCCCGGCGCCGCACGGCCCGTTCCGCGGGATCGACCACCCAGACGGCGCTCCGGCCCCCCTCCTCGAACAGCGCCGTCTCCGGCAGCTCGATCACCGGGGCCGGCTCCTGCTTCAGGCGCCCGGTCACGGTGGCGCCCAGACGCAGGGCGTCGGGCGGGTTCTCAAGGGCGATCCGCACGGTGTGGGTGCGGGTGACCGGGTCGGCCTGGGGCGCCACCTCGCGCACGCGGCCCATGGCCACGACGTCGGGGGCGCCGGCCAGCGCCACCTCGACCACCGGATCCCGGGGGGCGGCCCGCAGGCCGGTCTCGGCGACGTTGAAGACGGCTTCCCGCTCCTCCGGCCGGGCGACCCGCACCACCATCCCGCCGGCCTCGACGACCTGGCCGGGCTCGGCCCCGACGGCGGTCACCACGCCGTCGCGGTCGGCCCGCAACTCGGTGTAGCCGACCTTGTCGCGCGCCGCCTGGAGGGCCGCCTGCGCCGCCACCACCTTGGCGTCCGCCGTGCGCATGGCCAGCAGCGCCGCGTCGTAGAGCGACTGGGAGGTGTTGCCGTTGGCCAGCAGCTCCCGCTTGCGGGTCTCCTCGTTGCGGGCCTGCACCTGCTCGCCCTGGGCGGCGGCGAGGTTGGCCTCGGCGGTCCGCAGCGCGTTGCGCTGGTCCTGGTCGTCCAGCCGGGCCAGCCGGTCGCCGGCCTTGACCCGGTCGCCCACCTCCACCTCCCGCTCGATCAGCTTGCCGGCGATGCGGAAGCCGAGGTCGGCGTCGGCCCGCGCCTCGATGGTTCCGGTCACGGTTCCGGGAATGCGGAAGGTCTCCGGCTCCACCGTGACGGTCCGCACCGGGCGGATCACCGGCGCGGCGGCCTCGTGCCGGGCCTGCTCCGGACAGCCGGCGAGCGCCGGGGCCAGAAGCACGGCCAGAAGGGCGGCCGGGAGAGGCGGTCCGTGCGCCGCGCGCGTCATGCCCCGCCCTCCTGCCGGACCGCGACCTTCTGCCCCGGCCGCAGCTTCTGCACGCCGCCGATCACCACCAGATCGCCGGTGCCGAGCCCGCTGGCGACGGTCACGGTCCCGGTGTCGTACTGGAGGACGGACACCGGGCGCAGGCTGACGGTGGAGGCGGGCCGGGCCACCACCCAGACCGCCGGGTCGCCCGCGGCCGTGCGGAAGAGGGCCGAGGAGGGCAGGTTGATCACCGGTTCCGACGGCAGCCTGGCCCGCCCGGTGACCGCCGCCCCCAGCAGGAAGGCGGCGGGCGCGCCGGGCAGCGACACCTTCACGGTGTAGGTGCGGGTGACCGGATCGACGTCCGGCGACACCTCGCGGATGGTGCCGTCGGCGACGATCCCGGGGTCGCTGACCAGCCGGACCTCCACCGGCGGCCACCGGTCCCCGTCCAGCCGGATGGCCGCGCCGGGGACCTGGAACACCGCCTCCCGCTCGCCCGGGTCGGCCAGCCGCATCACCATCTGGCCGGCGGCGACGACCTGCCCGGGCTCGGCGTCCTTGGCGGTGATGACGCCCGCGCGGTCGGCCCGCAGCTCGGTGTAGGACAGCGCGTCGCGGGCCGCGCCCAGGCTGGCCTGGGCGGCGTTGAGCTGGGCCTCGGCCTCGGTGCGGCGGCGCAGCGCGTTGTCGTACTGGACCCGCGTGGTGAAGCCGTCGGCCAGCAGCTTGCGCTGGCGCTCCTCCTGCGTGCGGCTCTGCTCGACGTAGGCCTCGGCGGCGGCGACGTCGGACTCCGCGGAGCGCAGGGCGTTCTGCTGGTCCTGGCTGTCGAGCCGGGCCAGCAGGTCGCCGGCGGCGACGACGCTTCCGACATCGACCGGCCTCTCGACCAGCTTGCCGCCGACGCGGAAGCCGAGGCCGCTCTCGTGGCGGGCCTCGATCGCGCCGGTCAGGGCCGCCGTGCGGTCGAAGCTGGTCTCCCGCACCGGCACGGCGCGGATCAGCGTCGCCTCGGCGGGGGGCGGCGTCGGCTGCTCGCACCCCGCGAGCGCTCCCAGGAGCGCCCCCAGGAGCGCCGGGCTGACGGGAACGGCGGCGCTTGCGGAGCGGGGCATGGGCCATTCCCTCCTAGGAGAGGTTCCGAAGGATGTCGCGGGTGTGGAGCGCGATCGTGCGCTCCTCGTCGGTCGGGATGACGTAGGCCTTGACCCGGCTGTCGGGGGTGGCGATGCGCAGCGCCCCCGCCTCGTTGGCCGCGTCGTCGAGGTCGAGGCCGAGCCAGCGCGCCCGCTCCGCGATGCCCTTGCGGATGGCCGGCGAGCGCTCCCCGATGCCGGCGGTGAAGACCAGCGCGTCGATGCCGCCCATGGCCGCGGCCAGCGATGCGACGGCGAGGCCGGCCCGGTAGACGAAGCACCGGAGCGCCAGCCCGGCGCGCGGGTCGGTGCTGGCCAGCAGGTCGCGGACATCGTTGCTGATGCCGGACAGGCCCTTCAGGCCGCAGTCGTGGTAGAGCAGCCGCTCGATGGCGCGGACGTCCATGCCCTTGGCGAGCAGGTAGAGGATCACGCCGGGGTCGAGCTGGCCGGGCCGCGTCCCCATGGGCAGCCCGTCGAGCGCCGTGAAGCCCATGGTGCTGTCGACGCTGCGCCCGTCCTGGATGGCGCACATGCTGGCCCCGCTGCCGAGATGGCCGACGACGACCCGGCCATGCGCCACCTCGGGCGCCAGCTCGGGCAGGCGCGAGGCGATGTGCTCGTAGCTGAGGCCGTGGAAGCCGTAGCGGCGCACGCCCTCCTGGTAGAGCGCCTCCGGGATCGCGAAGCGGTCGGCCAGCTCGGAATGCCGGCGGTGGAAGGCGGTGTCGAAGCAGGCGACCTGCACCATGTCGGGCGTGAGCCTGCGGATCGCCCGGATCGGCGCCAGATTGTTCGGCTGGTGCAGCGGGGCGAGCGGGATGCAGCGCTCCAGCGCGGCGATCACCGAATCATCGACCACGACATGGTGGTCGTAGGCCGGCCCGCCATGGACCACGCGGTGCCCGACCGCCGCCGGCAGTTCCCCGCCGAGCCGCTCCCGCAGCCAGGCGCCGAGGACGGCGAGGGCATCGGGCACGCTGTCCGCCTCGATGGGATGGCTGCCGCCGCCCTCGCCGCCCACCTCCAGACGGGGCCGGGTGCCGATCCCCTCGATCCGCCCCCGCAGGCGCGCGGGAAGCGCCGGATCCCCCCCATCGAACAGCTGGAACTTGATGCTGGAGGAGCCGGCGTTGATGACCAGGATGGCCTCTCTCATGGCGTTCACCCCTGCACCGGCCGGGCCAGCCGCATGCGGTGCGCGTAGAGCGCCGCCACCGCGCAGGAGGCCATCCGCGTCATCACGCTGTCGGCCCGGCTCGTCAGAACGATGGGAACCCGGGCACCCAGCACGATGCCCGCCGCGTCGGCGTTGGCCAGGAAGGTCAGGTTCTTGGCCAGCATGTTGCCGGCCTCCAGGTCGGGCACGACGAGGATGTCGGCCTGCCCGGCCACCGGCGATTCGATGCCCTTGATGCGCGCGGCCTCGGGGCTGATGGCATTGTCCAGCGCCAGCGGGCCGTCCAGGACACCGCCGGTGATCTGCCTGCGGTCGGCCATCTTGCACAGGGCGCCGGCCTCGACCGTGGAGGCGATCTTCGGGTTGACCGTCTCCACCGCCGACAGGATCGCCACCTTGGGCCGTTCGATGCCCAGCGCCTGCGCCAGGTCGATGGCGTTCTGGATGATGTCGCGCTTGTCCTCCAGCGTCGGCGCGATGTTCACCGCGGCGTCGGTGATGAACAGGGGCTTGGGGTAGGTCGGCACGTCCATGATGAAGACGTGGCTGATGCGCCGTTCCGTCCGCAGCCCGGCCTCCCGCCGCGCCACCGCGTGCATCAGCTCGTCGGAATGCAGGCTGCCCTTCATCAGGAGGCGGGCGCGGCCCTGCCGCACCAGCTCCACCGCCGCCACCGCGGCCGCGTGGCTGTGGGGGGTGTCCAGGATCTCGCAGGCGGAGAGGTCGATCCCGGCCTCCCCGGCCACCGCCCGGATGCGCGCCGCCGGCCCGACCAGGATGGGGGTGATGAAGCCCTCCCTGGCGGCGTCGATGGCGCCGCCGAGCGAGGGCGCGTCGCAGGGATGGACCACCGCGGTCGGCACCGGCGGAATGTCGCGACAGGCGGCGACGAGCCGCTCGTACTTCTCGTTCCGGGGCGCGGGCGGCGTCCCGGCGGGGGGCCGAGGGTCGGCCGTAGGGCTTGCGCTCATGCCGCGTCCCCCTCACCAGCGCAGGAAAAGGCCGACGTCCCCCGGCATGCCGCCGGGATAGTCCAGGATCTGGGCGCGCAGCTTGTAGCCCTTCTGCCTCAGGTGCCGGTCGTAGATCTCGTAGGCTTCGCGGGCGTAGCCGGTCAGCGAGTTCGGCCAGTCCGGCTCGAAGTTGTTGATGGCGCGCCCGCCGTCGGACAGGTAGCTGCTGGGGAAGCGGGCGATCTGGATCTCGCTCACCCCGCGTTCGGCGGCGGCGCGCACCGCCCGCGTGAAGCGCTCCTTGGCGTCGGAACGGACGTGCTGGTGCATGAAGGCATCGCGGATGGTCTCCTGCTCCTCGTGGCGCTTCTTGTCCCGCTCCATCGCCTCGCGGATCTGCGCCATCTCGTGTTCCTCGGCGATCCTGCGCAGGTCGGCCGGGCCGATCAGGTCGTCGCCCAGGGAGGGGGCGGGCGTCCCGGCGGCGGTCTCCGGCGTGGGCCGGTCGATGCTGGTCATGGTGCGTCTCTCCTCCATTGCGGGTAAGGCCCGCCCCTTCGGGCGAAGCTCACTTGGCCTTCGCCGCGCGGCGTGCCGGGCGCCGCCGCGCCGCCGCCTTGCCGATCTCGGCGGCGGCCTTGGCGACCGACGATCCGTCGCCGAGCGGCACGACGCGCAGGGTGGTTTCGCCCTCGGCCCCCTCCTCCTCGGCGAGGATGGCCTCGACCTCGCGCAGGCGGGCGCGCTGCCCGTCGGTCAGGGCGCCGGTGGCCGCAAGGACGCGCCTGGCCAGCGCGACGACGTCCCGGCGGTCCTTCTCGGCCGGCACGAGCCGGGGCAGCGCCGCCATCGCCGCGGCCTCGTCCATCAGCATGAGGAAGACCTGCTCGCGGAAGATCGCGCGCATCCGGTCGAGCGGCGGGTGCTCGGCCTCCGGATGCTCGTCCCGGATGCGCTGCAGCATGTGGAAGGCCCGCTCGTCGATCGCGCCTTCCGCGCGCCGCGCGTAGACCAGGATGCGGATCAGCGCCTCGCGCAGGCCGCCTTCGTCCCGGCGGGCCATGATTTCGGCCTTTCTTTTCTCGACCAGCGCCTCGAACGCCTCGTCGCGCCGGTGCAGGGGCCGCACCTCCCCGTCCGTGGCCGCCAGCCCGACCAGCGCCTGGAGCAGCGGGGAGTCGTAGGTTTGCTGGAACAGCCGTTCCACGGCGGCGTCCCGCTGGTCGCGGAAGGCGTCGAGCATCCGCACGATACCGTCGGAAGCGTCCTGCTCCGCCTTCAGGAAGGGATTGTCCGCCGGCACCGGCCGGCGGTTCTGCCGCACCTCGCGGGCGAGCGCCTCGACCGGGGCCATGAAGGGGTTGAGGTGCGAGAAGAGGTAGTATTGCGCCCGCGCCGGGCTGCCGAGGCGCAGCCACTGCGCCACGGGCTCGGTGACCAGGGCGCGGATCCAGGGCCGGGCGAAGTCGACGTACAGCGCCCGGTTGACGTCGGAGACTCGGGAGACGGTGGCGAAGCGCCGGTCGTCCTCCGGCGTGTTGGCGCCCAGGTTGCGGATGTCGTCCAGCGTGCGCGGCTCGAACCGGGCGACGTGGCTGCCGGCAACCAGCTCCGCGCCGGGCGCGTCGGGGTCCTTCGGCTGGATGTCCATCTCGTAGAGGCCGGGCGGCAGCAGGTCGATCAGGTCGATGTTCTCGACGAACTCCGCCGTCTCCTTCCGTGCCACGCGGCCGGACACGAAGATGCCGAGATGGCCGATGTTCTGGTGCAGGTTGTAGACGATGGTCTGCTCGCGCGCCCGGATCTCGTCCACGCTGCGGTACAGGTCCAGGATCCAGCCCAGCGCCTGTTGCGGCGGCGTGATGTTGTCGCCCCAGGAGGCGAAGACGAGGATGGGCGAGCGGATGTTGCGCAGGTCGAGCTGGCGCCCGTCCTTGTCGACGATGCCGCCGGAGGTCAGCTTGTTGCCGACGAACAGATCGTCGGTGATGGCCTCGATCTCCTCGCTGTTGAGCAGGAAGAAGCCGCTCCACCATTTCTCGAAATCGAGATAGCGCCGGGCCTCGGTGTCGATGGAGGCGTACAGGCTGTGCGCCTTCTTCCAGTAGGTGTTGGCGGGGTCGAGCCGTTCGAAGTTGCCGACCAGGAGCGCGCCGTCGAAGCGGCCGTTGCCGAGGTCGCCGGCCAGCGCCGCCAGCCACGCCCCGCCGCAGAGCCCGCCGAGATAGCGCATCGGATTCCGGCCCTTGACCCCGGCCCAGTAAGACAGCGGGGAACCGGCGATGATGATCGGGCCCATCAGGTCGGGGCGGACCGCGCTCAGCGCCATCACCGCCCAGCCGGCCTGGCAGTTGCCGATGACGCACGGCTTGCCGTCGGCCTTGGCGTGCAGCTTCCCGACATGCTCGATGAAGGCCGCCTCGGCCGCACCCACGTCGGCCAGGGTCTGGCCCGGCTCCGGATCGGGGTGGAAGCCGATGAAGTAGCAGGGATGGCGGGCGCGCAGCGCGGCGCCGATCTGGCTGTCCGGCTTGAATCCCCCGATCCCCGGGCCGTGGCCGGCGCGCGGGTCGACGATGACGAAGGGCCGCAGGTCGGGGTCGGTGCCGACGGCGGGATCGGGCAGGATGCGCAGAAGCATGTAGTTGCAGGGGCGCTTCAGCTTCCGCCCGTCCATCACGACCTCGTGCGCGAAGGTGAGGACCGGCGGCTTTCCCTCCTGGGAATGCTCGATGAACTGGTCGCCGCGCCGGCGCAGGACGTCGAGGAACAGGATCCAGCGCTGCATCGCGTCGGTGCCGTAGTCGAGGGCGTCCTGGACCGGGTTGGGCAGGGCCGGAAGCGGCGGCCCGTCCGTCCGCCTCCCGGCATCCCCGGCAGCGGGACCGCCTCCGGGCCGGGTGGCGGGGAAGGAGAAGGGAAGTGCCGCGTTCCAAGCGGAAAGCCAGGTCGTCAGAGGCTGCTGCCACCAGTCCTGCATCACGTTCGTTCCCCCATCACGTTCGTTCCCCTTGCGATGCCCCGCCCCGCCCTTCCGGATGCCTGCCCGGCGCCCGCGGCCGCCAGGCTGCGGGAAAGGCGGCCGGAGGGCGGTGTTGGAGGGCGGTGTTACGGTATCGTCCTTGACCCTTCCGTTGCGCCGTCGACAGCCCCGCCGGACCCGATGCCCGGGCGTCCCCGCCCCCGGCCCGGTGCGGCGCACCGGAAAGGCGCCGCTCCGCGGGAGCCGCGCCGCCGGAGGGCGGATGGCCCTCGCCGGAGGGCGGATGGCAAGACCGGCCCGTCGCGGGGCCAGCCGCAAGGGCCTCCGCCACCCCCCGCACAGGGCTGGCCAAGACGTGCCGAGCCTGCCCCCGATTGCGGGCGGTCTTGAAGAGTGGAACGGTTGACTTTGATACGGTAACGGCAGGGAACGGCGGGTCCGCGTCGAAATATGCGCGAGCGCCGCGTCGGAAGGGGTGCGCCGAACCAACACCCGCGGGCATCCGCATGTATGCCTTCCGTGCGGTTTCGCCGGCAATCGATCTTCAATATAAGAACACGCAAAGGATTGGCCGGACACCGGAGTGGTCTCTCAAGCGTGAACTGTTGCCATGTCACGGTATATTTTCTGGTGAAGTGCCTTCAGCTTTCTGGAGAATCCTTCGAAAGATTTGCCTGAAACCGGCATCGCCATTGGCGACACATTCGGTGTCCCCGGCATCCGGGATTTCGGGGAAGCCACGCCGACGGCCGGTGGGTTCAGGGATGGAGGACGCCGATGCCTCACGCCTCCGGAGACGCCATTCCGGCGCCGCTCATCGAAGCGGCGCTGGAACGGGTTCTCGCCAGCCGCGGTTTCCGGGGATCCGCAAGAAAGCGGCGCTTTCTGCAATTCATCGTGCGCGAAACCCTGGCCGGCCGCGCCGACCGGATCAAGGCCTACACCATCGCCGTGGACGTGTTCGACCGCGATGCCAGCTTCGACCCCCTGCTCGACCCCGTGGTCCGCATCCAGGCCGGCCGCATCCGGCATTGCCTGGAGCAGCACTACATGGCCGAGGGGGCGGCGGATCCGATCCGGATCACGATCCCGAAAGGCAGCTACGTTCCCCGCTTCGCCCTGATCCGGGGAACCCCCTCCCCGGACGATCCCACAGCCGGCCTCGGGGCCGACCGGCCGGAGGCCGCGTGGAGCCCCGGAAGCCGGGCGGAGGAGAAGGCGCCCTTCGCGCCGCCGGTGGCGCCGCGCGGGTGGTGGCGGCGTGACGCCGGACCCGCCATGGTCATGGCCGCCATGGCCGGCCTGCTGCTCGCCGCCGCGCTGCTGCTGCTCGTCATCCGCGAATTCTCCCTCACCCGGACGGCGCAGGAGCCGCCATCGGCGGCGGCCGCCACGGTGCACGGCCCGTCGCTGCTGGTCCTGCCCTTCACCGACGGCCCCGGCGACGCGCCGCCGGGCATCCTGGCCGAGGGCTTCACCGAAGAGCTGATCGGTGGGCTGATCCGCTTCAAGAACCTGCTGGTCTTCGGGGCCGACACCAGCTTCCTCTACCGCTCGGCCGCGGCGCTGCACGAGGCCGAGCCCGCCGTCGACATCGATTACATCCTGAAGGGCAGCATCAGCCGCATCGGCGAGCAGATCCAGGTCACCGTCACGCTGATGAACGCCAAGGACCGCCGCTATCTCTGGTCCGACAGCTTCCGCCGCGACGTCACGCCGGCCACGCTGATCAGCCTGCGGCAGGACATCGCCGCCCAGGTCGCCCGCACCCTGGCGCAGCCGCACGGGGTCATCCACACCGAGGAGGCGCGCGGCAGCGCCGAGCGGCCTCCGGCCGCCCTGTCCTCCTACGAATGCATGCTGCGGACCCGGCAATACTGGCGCCAGCTGAACGCCACCCTGCACGCCCAGGTCCGGAGCTGCCTGGAACGCGCGACCCGGACCGACCCGCTCTATGCGGAAGCCTGGGCGGCGCTCGCCATGGTCACCGTCGACGAGCTGCGGCTGGGCTTCAACCGGACGCCGGCCCGCCCCGACCCGGTCGCCGACGGCCTCCAGCTGGCGACGCACGCGGTGACGCTGGCTCCCAACACGCCCCTGCCGCTCCAGGCGCTCGGGCTCGCCTACTGGCTGCACCGCGAGCCGCAGCTCAGCATCGCCGCCTATGAGCAGGCGCTCGCCCTCAACCCCAACGACAGCGACATCCTGGCCGACCTCGGCCGCTCCTACAGCCTGGTCGGCGCGTGGGACCGGGGCATTCCGCTGATCCGCGAGGCCTACGCGCGCAACCCCGCCCTGCCGAGCTGGTACCGCATCGTGCTCGCCCTCCACCATTACATGAACGGCCGCTACGGCGAGGCGCTGGCCGAGGCCCGGCGGGTCGACGTGCCGGAATCCGTGCTGCCCCACGCCGCGCTGGCGATGATCCACGGCCAGGCCGGCAACAGCGCCGAGGCCGCCGCGGAGGTGCGGGAGATCCTGCGCATCGACCCCGCCTTCGCGGAGACGGCGGTCGCCGAGTTCGAACGGCGGAACATCGCGCCGGCCACCATCGCGCGGATCGTCGAGGGGCTGCGCAAGGCCGGCCTGCCCGTCGCCCCCCGGAAGACCACCACCGAAGAGCGCTGACCCGCCCCCGCCAAATGGGCCGGTTCCTGCCCATGATACGGTGCAATGTTACCGTAGCAGGCCCGCCGCCGCCCGCTTGCTACTTTTGGACCGGCGCCCGGCTGCGGCTCAATGGTCCCGGGGACGCCGCCGTCCCGGGCTGCCCGCCGGAGCGCGGCTCTTCCCGACCGCGCAGCCCCACCGCGCAACGACCAACCACGACCAACGCCGGGAGCAGACCATGAACCACCGCCTCTTCCGTGCCCTCGCGGCCACGGCCGTCCTCGCGGCGGGCGCCGCGGCCGCGCAGACGGCGCCGGCCCCGACGGAGGGCAATTTCCAGGTCAAGACCACCGGGGATCTGGTGGATCTGTGCGAGGCCAAGCCGACCGACGCCACCGGGATCGCGGCCCTGCACTTCTGCCAGGGCTTTGCGGTCGGCGCCTACCAGTACCACCAGATCGTCGCGGCGGCCGAGAACCGGCGCCCCCTGTTCTGCCCGCCCAACCCGCCGCCGACGCGCGACGAGGCCATCGCCAACTTCGTCGCCTGGGCACGGGACCATCCCAACCAGATGAACACGCCGCCGGTGGAGGGGATGTTCCGCTATCTGGTCCAGCGTTACCCCTGCCGCGCGTGATCCCCACCCCGCGCGCCCTCCCCCCCCTGTGTCCCTGTGTCCCCGACCCCAGCCAAGATGGGCACCGCCATGATATCGAGACAGCTTCTGTGCGCCGCGGCCGTCGCGCTTCCCCTCGCCGCCTGCAGCGACCTGACGGCGTCCCAGCAACGCGCGCTGACCGGCACGACCGGCGGCGCGGCCGGCGGCGCCCTGATCGGGGCCATGGCG
>JAEZHQ010000207.1 GCA_023416455.1 Pseudomonadota bacterium
CACAGGCCGCGGGCGCCCGCCATGTTGCGGCCGTGCGTGGAAGTGCGGGAGCGATAATGCGGCATGTCTCTACCTCAGGGATCGAACATTGCGTGCGGAAGCGCAGGGGCAGCAACACTAGCAATCCGGAAAGGCAGAAACCAGACCTCTCGTTCCCTTTTTCGGCCCTTTTCCGGCCCTTTTCCGGCAGACGGGACATGGAAGGTTTGCGGAGGAAGAAGAGGAGCGCCCCCCGCACCCTTATCCGCGTGAGGCGTCCCGGCGCGACGCCTTTCCCGGCTTTCCGCTGGCGGCACCGCCGCGGGAGATCTGACCGCCGGTCTTGGCGGTGCCGGTCTGTTCCGTCCGCCCCGCGGCCACCGCCGACAGGTTTTCCGCTGCCGCGCGGGTGCCGCCACCTCGTTCCGCTTCGGGCCTGTCGGCTTTGGGCTTGTCCGTTGCGGCCTTGCGGCGGCGCTTCGGTGGGGCGTCCGGGGCGCTGCTTTCGGTTTCCGCAGCCTGCCGCTCGGCGCGGATTTCGTCATCGACCTCCGCTTCGGCCTGACCCCAATGCTCGTCGTGGCGGCCGTGGGGACGGCCCTCCCGCTCCCAGATGTCGTGGGCACGGCGCCGGACGCGCTCGGCCCGTTTCTGTTCCGGCTTCTGGGTCATGGGGCTGCCTCCTCCTGGTCATGGCGGGTTTGTGACCGGCCTGCCCGCATCAACGCTGGAGAGCGGCGGTGGTTTCAGCGCGTCTCAGAAAGCGGAACGCTTCCCGTCAGCCGCTTTCCTGTCCGGCGAAACGGCTTTCGAAACGGGCGGCATCGGCGGGGGCCAGGGCCACATGAAGATGGGCCTGCCCGTCCTCGTCCCGGCGCTCCAATATCTGCCCATGCTCGTACAGCCACGCCAGGGCGCGGCCGTCCGAAAGGCTCACGTTCAGATCCAGCACCTGCCGCCCGGCGGACAGACGCCGGTCCAACAACTCCAGCAGATCGTCGAGCCCCTCTCCGGTCAGGGCGGACACGGCGACGGCGCGCTCCTCGCCCTCCGTCATCCGCTGGTTGGCAAGGCGCATGTGGAGCGCGCCGCGGGCGGTCGCGGGCATCTGGTCGGTCTTGTTCAACACCTCCACCACCCGCCGGTCGTTGGCGGCGTCGATCCCGAGATCCGCCAGCACCGATTCCACGTCCGCCTTCTGCGCCGCCGCGTCGGGGTGCGAAACGTCGCGGACGTGCAGGATCAGGTCGGCGGCCTGCACCTCCTCCAGCGTGGCCCGGAAGGCGGCGACGAGCTGGGTCGGCAGGTCCGACACGAACCCCACCGTGTCCGACAGGGCGACGGCCTTGCCGGAGGGCAGGGCGATCCGGCGCACCGTGGGGTCCAGCGTGGCGAACAGCATGTCCTCGGCGGTCACCCCGGCGCCGGACAGCCGGTTGAACAGGGTGGACTTGCCCGCGTTGGTGTAGCCGACCAGCGCCACCAGCGGCGTGCCGCCGCGCTGCCGGGCGGAGCGGTGCAGCTTGCGGGTCCGCCGCACCTCCTCCAGGTCCGATTTCAGGCGGGTGATGCGCTCGGCGATCAGGCGGCGGTCGAGTTCGAGCTGGCTTTCACCGGGGCCGCCGAGGAAGCCGAAGCCGCCGCGCTGGCGCTCCAGGTGGGTCCAGGACCGCACCAGACGCGACCGCTGGTAGGTCAGCGCCGCGAGTTCCACCTGCAACTGGCCTTCGCGGGTTTGGGCGCGCTCCCCGAAAATCTCCAGGATCAGGCCGGTGCGGTCGATCACCTTGACCATGCACTGGCGTTCCAGATTGCGCTGCTGCACCGGGTTCAGCGGTTGGTCGATCACCACCAGATCGGCGCGGAACGCCTCCACCATGCCGCCGATCCGCTCGGTGGTGCCGCGTCCGAACAGGGTGGCGGGGTCGGGACGGGCGATGCGGATCACCTCGGCGTGCGGCACCTCCAGACGAATGGCCTGGGCAAGCGCGATGGCTTCGGCAAGCCGGGCGTCGGGCTGGCGCGCCGTGGCGTCCCCTTGGCCGGGGGCATTGGGCAGAAGGGGCAGGATGACCAGGGCGCGGCCGGCGGAGGGCGGTCCCGCTCCTTCGGCGCTGCGGGGAGCGGGGGCGGCGGAACGGGGTGACGGGCGGTCGTCGGGATCGGGCATCGTGCTGGTACCGTTCCTTCGATCAAGAGCTGTGGCGATCAAGAGTTGTGGGTCCGCAAAAAACAGCCCGCCGCCGCCGCGGTTCCAAATCCGCCTGGAATCGTGCACAAACCGGTGGCGTGTAACCTCTGGACATACTCCCGCCATGTCATCCCTGGACCGCAGCGCCGTCCCGCCCCGTCCGGCCATGCTCTCTTCCTCCGCCGGAGCGCTGGACCGCTGGCCCTGGTGGGGGCTGTGCGCGGCGCTGGCGCTGGCCATGGCCGCGTCGTCGCTGGCGGTGGGATTCCGCCTGCCTTATTGGGCGCACGCCGACCAGGACCTCGTCCTCGCCTACCACGGGCTGCTGTTCAACGAGGGGCTGCCGCAGGAGTATTTCGACCACCCCGGCTACACCTATTTCCTGGTCATCGCCGGCTGGTACCGGCTGCTGCACGCGCTGGGGCTGCTGCCGGTCGCCACCCTGTCGGCGCTGCCGCCGGGGGCCGACGCCGCCGCCACGGCGGCGGCCTGGCAGGCCCTTGTGGAGGCCGGGCGTGCGCTGTCCATCCTCCTCACCACCGGCTTCGTGCTGGTCGCCGCCACGCTCCTGCGGGCACTGCTGCGGCCGTGGCCCGAGGGGCGCCGGGTCGCCCTGCTGGCCGCGGTGGTCCTGGCCTTCGGCGTCGGTGCGACGACCCAGGCGCGGCAGATGCGCACCGACCTGCTGTCCGCCTCGCTGGTGGTCACCGCGCTGCTGGTCGTGCTGGTGGCGGTGCGCGCCACCCCGGGGCCGCGACCACTGGCGCTGCTGGCGCTGGGCGGGCTGCTGGCGGCGCTGGCGGTGGTCACCAAGATCCAGGCGATCTTCCTCGCCCTCGGCATCCCGGTGTTCGCGCTGTTCTTCGGCCGGCGGCAGGACGGCGCGGCCGGCGCCGGCTGGGCGGCGGCCGGGGTCCTGGTCCTGCTGGCGGCGGCGGCGGCCATCCCCGCCGCCGGCCTGATCCAGCAGGGGATCGCCGACGCCGGGCGGGCGCTCCATCCCTACCGCAGCGTCGGCGGCGGGCTGTCGGGGATCTACCAGGGGATCATCGTCGGCTGGGTGTTCCTGGCCATGGCGGCCCACGCCGCGGTGTGGCGCGCCCGCCCGGCCTATGCCGTGTCCGCCATGGCCGCCGTGGCGCTCGGCCTGGCGCTCGGCGTGCTCGCCCTGACCTTGCGGCCGCACGAGCAGAACGTCATCGCCGTGGCCAACCTGGTCGAGCACATGTTCGTCTTCTCCTCCTGGCGGCACCCGGTGGCCCTCCAGGGCCAGGAAAGCGTCCTCGGCGACGGACTGTTCGGTCTGCTTGCCCACGGCCTGTGGCGCACGCTGGCGATCCGCACCATCGTCCTCCACCCCGACAACATTCCGCAGACGGTGATCGTGGAGTGGTTCGTCATCGCCGCCGTCGTCGTGCTGTGGCGGCGCGGCGAGCGTGCGGCGGCGGCGCAGGCGGGCTTCCTCCTGCTGTCCGCCTGGGGGCTTGAGACCCTGTTCGCGCTGCGCGGCTTCCAGCGCGCCTACGCCGCCTACACCGACCCGCTGGTCGTGCTGTCGGCGGCCTGGATCCTGGTCCGCTTCCCCGGGTTGCTGAAGCGTGCCGCAACGCGCCGGTGGTTGTACGGGGCGGTGGTGCTGGTGGTGGCGGCGGCCCATGCCTGGCCGCTGGTCGCGGCCCGCCGCCTGCCCGATCCGGCCGTTCACTGCGCCTGGATTCCGACTTACATGGCCCGCGTCGCCCCTTTTCCCTTCTGCCGCTGAGAGACGGCGCTGCGGCCTGGGCGGGGCGGCCCGGCCGCACCACATATCCGTCGCCACTGGATGAGGCCGCAGCCATGGACGACGACCGCAGCGAAACCCCTCCCGATCCCGGCCCGGCCGCGTTGGACCGCCGCGTCGCCGCCGCCGCCATGCGTCTGGCGGAGGAGCGCGGCTGGCGCCGCACCGGCCTGATGGAGGTGGCGCGCGCCGCCGGCGTGCCGCTGGACGCCTTCTACCGGCATTATCCCGACCGTTCCGACGTGCTGGCCGCCGTCTCGCGCGTCGCCGACACCGACGTGCTGGCCGGGGAGGGGCCGGTCGATCCGGAGGAGAGCGCCCGCGACCGCCTGTTCGACGTGATGATGCGGCGTTATGACGCGCTCCTCCCCTTCCGTGGCGGCCTGCGTGCGGTGGTGCGCGACCTGCGGGGCGAACCGCTGACCGCGCTGGCCTTCACCCGGCAGTTCGGGCGCTCCATGGCCTGGATGCTGCGCGCCGCCGGGGTGGCGGCCGAACCGCCGGGCGGGGCGCTGCTGGTCGCCGGGCTCGGCGCCGTGCAGGCCCGGGTCATGCGCGTTTTCCTGGACGACGACACCGCCGATCTCGCCCGCACCATGGCGGCGCTGGACGCCGAGTTGCGGCGGGCGGAGCGCTGGGCCGCGGCGCTGCGGCGCCGGCCACGGGACGGGCGGCCGGCGGAACCCGCCGACGCCTCTTCCGGTTGAAGGAGGGAAGGTGCGACGTAATGCTTGTTGCGCTGCACAAGCGCATTGACTATCTTTTCGGCACACTTCATAGTCGCACTTCAGGCATGCTGCGCCGCAGCATGCGGAAGACCTTTCGTCGGGGGTGAGAAACATGGCCAAGCAGTCGACCGGTAATCCGTTCCTTGAGTTCGACCTGTCCAAAACGCTGGGCGAGTACAAGATCCCCGGTCTGGATGTGGAAGCCATCCTGGCGAGCCAGCGCAAGAACATCGAGGCCGTCACCGCCGCCAACCAGCTGGCGTTCGAGGGGTTGCAGGCCGTGATCCGCCGCCAGACCGAGATCGTGCGGGCGTCGCTGGAGGAAGCCGGCGGCTACGTCAACCAGGTCATCGCCGCGGGCACCCCGGAGGAGAAGGCCGCCAAGCAGGCCGAACTGGTGAAGGTCGCCTTCGAGAAGGCCCTGGCCAACGTCAAGGAACTGGCCGAACTGGTCGCCAAGTCCAACAACGAGGCTGCCGAGGTGCTGTCCAAGCGCGTGTCGGAGAGCCTCGACGAGGTCAAGGGCGCCCTGGCCAAGGCCCAGGCCGCCCGCAAGTAAGCGCCCCTTTTCCCGAACCCATCCCGCAAAGGGCCGCCCGCCGGGCGGCCCTTTCGTCGATCCGGGCACGGCGGCGGACAGGTTTTCCGAAATCCGCCCCCATAGGGTCCCGCCCACGCATGGGCGGGCCGGGAGCCTGAAAAATCCGGAGTCCGCGGGTTTCACCGCGGCCGGACCTGTGGCCCGATCGGGCAAAACCTGCTTATCCTGGCGGCCGCAACGGAACTGGCGGTTGGGGAGCACGGTGACCATCACCTACGACGATTTTCTCAAGGTGGACATCCGCGTCGGCACCATCACGGCGGCGGAGCCGTTCCCGGAGGCGCGCAAGCCGGCCTTCAAGCTGACCGTGGATTTCGGGCCGGACATCGGCACCCGGCGCAGTTCCGCCCAGATCACGCACCACTACGCGCCGGCCGAGCTGGTCGGGCGCCAGATCCTGGCGGTGGTGAACTTCCCGCCCAAGCGGATCGGCCCCTTCACCAGCGAGGTGCTCTGCCTCGGCCTGCCCGACGCCACGGGCGCGGTGGTGCTGGTCGGCCCGGACCGGACGGTGCCCGCCGGCGGCCGCCTCTACTGACACTTCCGGGACTGGTACAATCGGGACTGGCGCCATCGGGACTGACACCGTCGGGACAAGGACCGCATGACCATCGAAGACTCCTTCAACCGCGACGCTCAGGACTATGATCGGCCGCGGCGCGCACTGATCCCCTGCTTCGACGACTTCTACGGCACGGCGGTGGAACTGCTGGGCGAGGACTCGGGGGCGCCGCTGCGCGTGCTCGACCTGGGGGCCGGCACCGGCCTGCTTGCCGCCGTCGTGCGCGGCCGCTTCCCGGCCGCCCGCCTTTCCCTGCTGGACGTGGCGGAGGACATGCTGGCGGTGGCGCGCCGGCGCTTTGCCGGGGACCCCGACGTCACCCTGCGCGCCGCCGACTACGGGCATTGCGACCTCGGCGGCCCCTACGACGCCGTCGTCTCGGCCCTGTCGATCCACCATCTGGAGCACCCGGCCAAGCAGGCCCTGTTCCGCCGGGTCTTCGCGGCGCTGGCGCCCGGCGGCCGCTTCGTCAACGCCGACCAGGCGCAGGGTCCGACCCCGGCGCTCGACGCGCTCTACGACGCCACCTGGGTGCGGCAGGTCCGCGCCCGCGGGGTCGACGACGCAGCGTTCGCTGCGGCCCGCCGGCGCCAGAGCTTCGACCGCCTGGCGCCGCTCGCCGACCAGCTCCGCTGGATGGCGGAGGCCGGCTTCACCGAGGTGGACTGCGTCTACAAGAGCTGGAGCTTCGTCGTCTGCACGGGAAGGCGCCCGCCGGCCTGACGGCATGCGCCGCGCCGGAAGGCGCCGTCACACCGGCAGCCGGACCACCACCCGCAGGCCGCCGTGGGGGCTGTCACCCAGCGTGATGTCGCCGCCGTGACTGCGCACCACGTCCCGCGCGATGGTCAGGCCGAGCCCGGCGCCCCCCGTCGCCCGGTTGCGCGAGCCGTCCAGGCGGAAGAACGGCTTGAACACGTCCTCCCGGGACCGGGCGGGGATGCCCGGGCCGTCGTCGTCGACCAGGATGTCGATCGCGCCGGCCCGCCGTTCCGCCCGCACCCAGATGCGCGAACCGTGGCGCCTTGCGTTGGACAGCAGGTTGGCGAGGCAGCGCCGCGTCGCGTTGGGGCGCAGCGGCAGCGTCAGGCCGCCCTCCGGTGCCCCGTCCAGCGCCAGCGCCACCTCGGCGCCCTCCCGCCGCGCCCCGGCGACCGCCTCGTTGAGGATGCGGGTCAGGTCGGTGGGCTGCACCGCTTCCGTCCCCTCGCCCCGTGCGAAGGCCAGGTAGCCCTCGATCATCGTCTCCATTTCGGTGACGTCGGTCAGCAGCTCCTCGACCTCCGGCCCGTTGCCCATCATGTCGAGCGCCAGCTTCATGCGGGTCAGGGGCGTGCGCAGGTCGTGGCTGACGCCGGCCAGCATCTCGGTGCGCTGGGTGATCTGGCGCTGGATGCGTTCGCGCATGCGCAGGAAGGCGGCGGCGGCCTGCCGCACCTCGGTGGCGCCCTCGGGCTTGAAGTCGCGCACCTCGCGCCCCTTGCCCAGCGCGTCGGCCGCCGCCGCCAGCCTCTTGATCGGCCGGATCTGGTTGCGCATGAAGACGATGGCCACGGTGAACAGGACGATCGCCGACCCGATCATCCACAGGATGAAGATGTAGCTGGTGGGGCTGAACAGGCGGCGTTCCGGCGACATCACGGACAGCACGCCGTCCGGCATCTGGACGCGGATCTCATACCATTCGCGGGCGATGCGGGTGTTGATGGAGAAGGGCCGGTGCACCCGCTCGTCCAGCGCCTTGCCCAGCGTCCGCTCCAGCATGCCGCGCGGCGGCGGCGGGGGATCGGGCAGGGTCAGGCCGGGCTCAAGCGTCACGATCAGGTCGGTGCTGCGCGCCGTGGTGGCGAGCGTCCAGTTGCGCCCCTCGGGCGAGGGATCGCGTTCCAGCATGCCGATGACCATGCTGATGTCCCCGGCCACCGCGAAGGCCAGCCGGTTGGTCATGGTGTCCCAGTGGCGGTCGTAGAAGATCCAGGTCGCCACCGCCTGGGCCAGGATGACCGGGGTGACGATGATCACCAGGCTCCGCCCGAACAGGGTGCGGGGCAGGAAACGCTTCAGGCCCCGCGGTGCGGCGCCGCGGGCGAAGGGCGCCGGCCCGGCCGCGGTCTCGGCGCTCATCCCGGCTTCCCCTGCGGGCGGCACCCCGGCGCCGTCACGGGTCGGGCCTCAGCACGTAGCCCTCGCCGCGCACCGTGTGCAGGTAGCGGGGCTCACGCGGGTCGGGCTCGATCTTGCGGCGCAGGCGCGTGACCTGGACGTCGATGGTCCGGGCGTTGCCGGCGACCTTGCTGCGCTCGGTCAGCTCCTCGCGGGTGAAGGTGATCCCCGGCGACGCGGCAAGGATGCGCAGCAGGCTGGACTCCGCCGTGGTCAGGCGGACGACCTCGTCGCCGTCGCGCAGCTCGTCCCGGTCGGGCAGATAGACCAGCGGTCCGAGCCGCACCGGCTGGGGGGGCGGCGGCTCCGGCGGGCGGCTCGCCTGGCGCCGCAGGATCGAATGGATGCGCAGCAGAAGCTCGCGCGGGTTGAAGGGCTTGGCGAGGTAGTCGTCGGCCCCGGCCTCCAGCCCGGCGATGCGGTCGTCCGGCTCGCCGCGCGCGGTCAGCAGCAGGATGGGGAGGTCGCGGTCCTTGCGCAGCGCCTCGGTCAGCTCCAGCCCGCTCTCGCCCGGCATCATGACGTCGAGCACCAGAAGGTCGAAATCGAGCCCCGCCAGCGTCGCCCGCGCCTCCGCCGCGTCCTTCGCCGTGCTCACCAGGAAGCCGTTCCCCGCGAGATACTTGCGCAGCAGCTCGCGCAGGCGGGTGTCGTCGTCGACGACCAGGATGTGGGGCTGATCTTCGGTCATGGCGCGACTATAGCGCGCCCGCGCGGGCGGCACCATGGCGCGCGGGGAGGAGGGGGGTCACGCGGTGGCGGCGGCCGTCATCCCGGAAAGGGCCGCCAGGATGCGGTCGGGCCGGGCCGGTTTGGTCAGCAGCGTGCAGCCGGCGGCGGCGGCGGCGCGGGTCAGCTCCGCCGACAGCTCGCCGGTCAGCAGCACGGCGGGCAGTTCCGCCCCCAGCGCCGCCCGCAGGCTGCCGATCCCGCTCAGCCCGTCGGTCCCGCCGGGCAGCCGGTAGTCGCTGAGGATCGCCGAGGGCAGGCGCAGCGTCGCCCGCGCCGCCGCCAGCGCGGCGTCGAAGCTGTCCACCGCCACCACGGCAGCCCCGGCCTGCTCCAGCACCAGGGTCAGCGAATGGCGCTGCAACGGGTCGTCCTCGACCAGCAGGACGAGCCGCCCGGCGAGGCGGCCGGCGGGCGGTGCCGGCGGCGGCGGTGCGGCCGGGCGCCCCTGCGCCGCCGGCACCGTCACCGCGAACACCGACCCCCGCCC
>JAEZHQ010000251.1 GCA_023416455.1 Pseudomonadota bacterium
ATTTCGTGGCGGAGGGAGAGGGATTCGAACCCTCGATACCCTTTTGGGGTATACACACTTTCCAGGCGTGCGCCTTCGACCACTCGGCCACCCCTCCGCAGAGGCCGCGTTTATACCCAGGCCGGCGGTGCCGCGCAAGCCCTAGAAACACCCCCTTCGCGTTTTTGTGCGAAGGGCCTTCCGGGGCCTGGACGGCGGCGGGATCCCAGCGGCGGGAGCCCGACGGCGCCGCCGCGCCAGCGCGGCGGTCAGCCGCGCTCGATCAGCTCCTCCACCAGATCGCCGACGGTGCGGCACAGGAGCGCGATGTCCTGGGGGCGGGACAGGCGGTGGTCGCCGTCCTTGACCAGGGTGACGCGCACGTCCGCGCCGGTGAGCGCCTCGGCCAGCCGTAGGCTGACCCGCCAGGGGACGTCGGGGTCCTCCATGCCGTGGAGCAGGCGCACCGGCTTGTCGAGCGCGAGCGGGCCGCGCAGCAGCAGGTGGTTGCGGCCCTCCTCGATCAGGGCGCGGGTGATCGGCTGCGGCTCCGGCCCATAGTCCGACGGGCGGCGCCACACCCCCTCCTCCAGGATGCGGCGGCGGGTGGGCTCGTCGAAGAGGTCCCACATCAGGTCCTCGGTGAAGTCCGGGGCGGGGGCGATGCCGACGAGGCCGGCCACCCGCTCCGGGCGGCGCAGCGCGGTCAGCAGCATCATCCAGCCGCCCATGGAGGAGCCCACCAGGATCTGCGGGCCGGCGGTGACGCGGTCGAGAACGGCCAGCGCATCGTCGGCCCAGGTGCCGATGGTGCCGTCTTCGAAGCGCCCGCTGGAGGCGCCGTGCCCCTGGTAGTCGAAGCGCGTGTAGCCGAGGCCCCGGGCCGCCGCCCATTCCTCCAGCGCGGCGGCCTTGGTGCCGGTCATGTCGGACATGAAGCCGCCGAGGAACAGCACGCCGGGCGTGCGGCCCTCGGGATCGGCACCGGGCGTATGGCGATAGGCTATGGTCGCGGCCCCGCGCGTCAGGCTATGGTGCGCGCCGCCCCCGGCGGGGGCGGGGGTGGCGGACGCGGGATCGGCGGACGCAGGGCCGGCGGGGCCGGCGGCGGCGGGTCCGGTCATGATCGGTCACCTCGGAACGAACGGCCGGTCGAAGCGGCGGTTGCACGGATACGGATATGGATCAGGACGCCCACCTTAGCACCGGCGACGGCCCGCGCAACCGGCACCCCGGCTTCGCCGGCTTTGCCGCGGCCCGGGGCGGGCGGGCGCCCGTGGTGCTCCAGCTCGTCCCCACCCTGGTCACCGGCGGTGCCGAGCGCGGCTGCGTCGACGTGGCGCTGGCGCTGGCCGAGGCCGGGGCGGTGCCGCTGGTGGCCTCGGCGGGCGGCCCCATGGTGCACGAGCTGGAGCGCGCCGGCATCCGCCACCTGACGCTGCCGCTCGCCTCCAAGAACCCGCTGGTCATCCGCCGCAACGCCCGGCGGCTGGAGGCCATCATCCGCGACGAGGGCGTGGCCATCGTCCATGCCCGCTCCCGCGCGCCGGCCTGGAGCGGCTGGCTGGCCTGCCGGCGCACCGGCGCCCGCTTCATGACCACCTTCCACGCCCCCTACAATTTCTCCAACGGGCTGAAGCGCCGCTACAACGCGGTCATGGCGCGGGGCGAGCGGATCATCGCCATCTCCGACTTCATCCGCCGCCACATCCTGGACAGCTACGACGTCGACCCGGCGCGCATCCGCACCATCCACCGCGGGATCGACCACGCCACCTTCGCGCCCGAACGGGTCGGCCCGGCCCGGCTGGTCCAGCTGGCCCGGCAGTGGCGCCTGCCCGACGACAAGCCGGTGATCCTGCTGCCCGGCCGCCTGACCCGCTGGAAGGGCCAGACCGTGCTGATCGAGGCGCTGGAGCGGCTCGGCCGCAAGGATCTGTGCTGCCTGCTCGTCGGCTCCGACCAGGGCCGCACCGACTACCGGCTGGAGCTGGAGGAGAAGGTCCGGCGCGCCGGCCTGGAGGGCGTGGTCCGCATGACCGACCATTGCACCGACATGGCCGCCGCCTACCTGCTGTCCGCCGTGGTGGTGTCCGCCTCGCGCGAGCCGGAGGCTTTCGGCCGGGTCATCGTCGAGGCGCAGGCCATGGGCAAGCCGGTGATCGTCACCGCCATCGGCGCCTACCAGGAGACCGTGATCCCCGGCGAAACCGCCTGGGTGGTGCCGCCCGACGACCCCGCCGCGCTGGCCCGCGCCCTGGAGGAGGCGCTGGCGCTGACGGCGGAGCAGAGCGCCGCCATCGGCGACCGCGCCCGGGCCTTCGTCGCCGAACGCTACACCCGCCAGCGCATGTGCGCCGACACGCTCGACGTCTACGCCGAGCTGCTGGACGCCCCCGCCCCCTGACCCGACCCGCCGCAACCGCCCGAGACCATGACCGACATCCCCCAGCTTCCCGGCCTCGCCGCCGTCATCGACCGCTACGACGGGGTCATCCTCGACCTGTGGGGCGTCATCCACGACGGCGAGCGGGCCTACCCCGGCGTCGCCGACTGCCTGGACCGGCTGGCCGCCGCCGGCACGGTGGTCTGCCTGCTGTCCAACGCCCCGCGCCGCACCGGCGGCGTGGTCGCCAAGCTGGCCGGCATGGGGATCGGGCGGAACCGCTACCACCATGTCATGACCTCCGGCGAGGCCGCCCACGACGCCCTGCGCGACCGCGACGACCCCTGGCACGCCGCGCTCGGCCGGCGCCTGTTCCACATCGGGCCGGAGCGCGACCGCGACGTTCATCTCGGCCTCGGCTACACCGAGGTGCCGACCCCGGAGGAGGCCGATTTCGTGCTCAACACCGGGATCGTCACCTTCGGCGAGACGGTCGCCGACTACGAGCCGGTGCTGGCGGCCTGCGCGCGCCGCCGCCTGCCCATGGTCTGCGCCAACCCGGATCTGGTGGTCATGGTCGGCCCGCAGATGGTCGTCTGCGCCGGCAGCCTGGCCGTCCGCTACGAGGCGATGGGCGGCGACGTCCGCTGGCACGGCAAGCCGCATGCCCCGGTCTACGAGCGCTGCCTGGGGCTGATGGGGCTGGCCGACCGCCGCCGCATCCTGGCGGTGGGCGACAGCCTGCGCACCGACGTGGCCGGGGCCAACGCCGCGGGGATCGACGTGGCGCTGGCCACCGGCGGAATCCACCAGGAGGAGCTGGGCGGCGCCTGGGGCGAGGCGGTCGACCCGGCCCGGCTGGCCGCGGCGGCCGACGCCGCCGGCCAGCGGCCGACCTACGCGCTTCCCTGCCTGCGCTGGTGAACCGGCCCGCTCACCCCGGCTCGTTCAGGGGGACGGCGTCGTTGATCGCCTCGGCGAGGATCGGTGTGGCGCCCTCCTCGGCGAAGCCCCGCCGGCTGGCCGCGGCGGCCTTGCGGAAATAGCTGACGATGAACACCCGGATGGAGGCGGTGAGGTTGGCCGAGCCGCGCCGCTGGTCGATCTCCGTGCACAGCGCGTTCAGGCTCAGCCCCTCGCGCTCGCAGATGTCCTGAAGCGAGTCCCAGATGTAGGGCTCCATGCGCAGGCTGGTGCGCCGGCCGCTTACCTTGACGTTGCGGCAGACCAGGACCGAACCTTCCTTGCTCCCGCCGGCACCCGCCATCAATCGTCCCGATTCCTTGCCGTTGCACAAAGCCGCGGCACGAGGCCGCCACACAAAATCGCGCGTTTTCGCGGCGAACATACATCCATTTGTAGGAAGATATTGCAAGCGGCGTGTGCTCTCCAAGCCCATTTCGACCGATGGTCGCGCGGGGGCCGCGGCCGGCCGCCGCGGCCCCCGCCGGAGTCCCGCCGCGGCCGCGGCAAAAGCCGCTTCCCTTCGGGAAACGTTCGCTATACCAGTGCCCGGACGGCCCGGCGCGCGCCCTTGAGGCGGCGCGGCGCGACGGCTTCCGGTGGAGACGAGCGATGGTGCAGCCGGCGGATTGGCGCTTCGCGGTGATGCTGGCGGCGGGCCTGCTGCCCGCCGCGGCGGGGCGCGCCGCCGACCCTCCCGCCGACCTTCCCGCCGACCGGATTCGCGCCGAGCTGACCCGCCTGGTGCCGTCCCCCTGGTCGGTCGCGGAGGTGACGGTCGAGCCGCTGCCGCCC
>JAEZHQ010000312.1 GCA_023416455.1 Pseudomonadota bacterium
CCCTCCGCACGGCCGCGGCCGGACAGGAGGCCGCCGGCGGCGCCTGAACCGGCGCCAGATCCGGCGCCGCCCGCCGGACGCGGCCCGCCCTCAGGTGCGGTCCTTGTCCAGCCACTTCTCCACGACCGGCGGCCGGTAGGCGGCGAAGGCGTCGAGGATGGCCTCCGCGCTGTCCTCCACGATCAGCATGGCGCGGTGCTTGGGCTGCATGAAGCGCTCGCCGGCGACGTGGTCGAGGAAGCCCGACAGCCCGTCGTAGAAGCCCGCGGCGTTGATCAGCCCGCAGGGCTTGTCGTGGCGGCCGAGCTGCGCCCAGGTCCACACCTCGAAGATCTCCTCCAGCGTGCCGATGCCGCCGGGCAGGGCGACGAAGCCGTCGGACAGCTCGGCCATCAGCGCCTTGCGCTCGTGCATGGAGGCGACGACGCGCAGGTCCTGGACGCCCTGGTGCCCAACCTCCTTGTCCATCAGGAAGCGCGGGATGATGCCCGTCACCGTGCCGCCGGCGGCCAGCGCCGCGTCGGCGACGCGCCCCATCAGCCCGGTCCGGCCGCCGCCGTAGACCAGGCCGATGCCGCGCTCCGCCAGCCGGCGGCCGAGCCGCTCCGCCGCGTCGCCGTAGGCCGGGTTGGTACCGGGGTTGGATCCGGCATAGACGCAAATCCGCATGGTTCTCCCCTTGGTTGGAAGGGGAGCGACGCTACCCGTCCCGGCGGCTCCACGCCACCGCAAAAGGATCAGCGCACGCGGGTCGCCTGGAAACGGTGGGTGGGGGCGACGAACTCGTCCTGGGCGGCGATCAGCTGAAGCTCGCGCGTGCCGAACCGGCGCGTCGCCAGGAAGATCGCGTAGATGGCCGCCGCCGCCTGCTCCAGCGCCTCGGCCGGGTCACCGGACTTCAGGTAATGGGCGAGGAACAGCGCCGCCACCGCGTCGCCCGAGCCGTTCGGCGGCGGATCCAGCGGCAGGCGGGGGGTCGACACCAGCCAGGCGCCGTCGGAGCCGTCGGCCAGCATCTCGATGGTGTCGGGGTCGGCGTCCTCGCGCGTCAGGCTGGTCACCAGGACCAGGCGCGGCCCGCGCGCCCGCAGCGCGGCGGCGGCGGCCAGCGCGTCCTCCAGCGTCGCCACCTTGCGGTCGGCCAGATACTCCAGCTCGAACTGGTTGGGGGTCAGCAGGTCGGCGGCGGGGACGGCGTGCTCCCGGATGAACTCCGGCAGGCCCGGCCGCACGAAGAAGCCGCGCCCGACGTCGCCCATCACCGGGTCGCAGGCGTAGAGCGCGTCGGGGTTGGCGGCCTTCACCCGGGCCGCCGTCTCGACGATCACCCGGCCCAGCCCGACATCGCCCATGTAGCCGGACAGGACCGCCTGGCATTTGGGCAGGACGCCGCGCGCCGCGATCCCGTCCACGATGGCGGCGATGTGCTCGGCCGTGAACACCTGCCCGGTCCATTCGCCGTAGCCGGTGTGGTTGGAGAACTGGACGGTGTTGACGGCAACGGCGTCGAAGCCCAGCCGTTGCAGCGGGAACACCGCGGCCCGGTTGCCGACATAGCCGTAGGCGACGTGCGATTGAATCGACAGGACGGTCTTCATGCGCGCAAGACTAGGGCATCGCGGCCGCGCCGTAAACCGGTCACCGCCGCGACGGGGCGGACATGCCCGCGAGGCCCCCGGCGGCGGCCCGGACCCGCCGCGCCCCGCGAAGATCCGGCGCGGATCCTCGCCGCCGCCGGAAACGACGGAGCCCCCCGCGGCAAGCGGCCGGCGCGCAGTCACCATGCGCATGGACTCGGCCCCCCGCCTGTGCTTCACCTGCCGGACCGACCGCGCTCACGACCATCGAGGGGAACCGCATGGCCACCACCGTCCGCCCGCGCCGCAGCGTGCTCTACATGCCGGGGTCCAACGCCCGCGCCCTGGAGAAGGGCCGCAGCCTGCCCGCCGACGGGCTGATCCTGGACCTGGAGGACGCCGTCGCCCCCGACGCCAAGGCCGCGGCGCGCGCCACCATCGCCGCCGCGCTGGCCGCCGGCGGCTACGGCGGGCGCGAGCTGATCGTCCGCGTCAACGGCCTGAACACCCCGTGGGGCCACGACGACCTGGCGATGGCCGCCGCCAGCGGTGCCGATGCCGTGCTGCTGCCCAAGGTCGACGGCCCGGAGCTGGTGCGCCAGGCCGAAGCGGTCCTGCGCGCCCATGGCTCGCCCGACCGCCAGACCCTGTGGTGCATGATGGAGACCCCGCTCGGCATCCTCAACGCGCGGGAGATCGCCGGAGCCTCGGCCAAGCTGGGCGGCTTCGTCCTGGGCACATCGGACCTCGCCAAGGATCTGCACGCCGCCCACACCCGCGACCGGCTGCCCATGATCACCAGCCTCGGCCTCTGCCTGCTGGCGGCGCGGGCGTACGGACTGGCCATCCTCGACGGCGTGCATCTCGACCTCGACGACGAGGAGGGCTTCGCCGCCTCCTGCCGCCAGGGACGCGAGCTGGGCTTCGACGGCAAGACCCTGATCCACCCCAAGACCATCGCCGCCTGCAACGCGGCCTACGCGCCGGCGCCCGAGGAGATCGCCTTCGCCCGCCGCATCATCCAGGCCCACGCCGAGGCCGCCGCCCAGGGCAAGGGGGTCGTGCTGGTCGACGGCAAGCTGGTCGAGAACCTGCATGTGGAGAGCGCCCGCCGCCTCGTGGCGCTGGCCGGGGCCATCGACGCCCTGGCCGCGGCGGGCTGACGGGAAGCCCCCCGCCCCCTCTCGACTTTTCATGCCGGACGGCGCGGGGACGGCGACCGCGCCGGGAGGGCGCCGCCATCCGGAATCCGCTTCTGCGATTGGAACCAACCGGCATCCAGGCCGGTTTCAGGCTCGTGGCAGAGGTGGAGGTTGAAGATGGCCTCGAAGGACAACGGGCGCACATCGAACCGCGGGTTCGCGTCGATGGACCGCGACCGGCAGCGTCAGATCGCCAGCAAGGGCGGCGAGAGCGTGCCGGCCGACAAGCGCAGTTTCTCGAAGAACCCGGAGCTCGCCGCCGAGGCGGGCCGCAAGGGCGGCCGAAGCGTGCCGGCGTCCTCGCGCAGTTTCTCGCGCAACCCGTCGCTGGCGGCCGAGGCCGGCCGGAAGGGCGGGCAGGCGAGCCACGGCGGCCGGGGGGCGGTCAGCCGCCCGGAAGGCGACTGATGGCGGAAGCGTTTGATGGCGACCACCAACGCCTTCGCCCCAAACCCTCCCGCACAGGGCACACGCCCGGTGCGGGAGGGGCATAGGGCCGGCCCATGGGCCTCGTCCCGGACGGCCGCGCCGCTCCAATAAGGCAAGAGCCCCCCTCCCGGCCGGGAGGGGGGCTCTTGCCGGAGCGCCGACGGACGGCGGGACCCCCGCTCAGGAGGCCAGCTTGTCCAACTCGCGCAGGATCGAGTCGCCCATGACCGTGGTCGAGCAGCGGGCCATGCCCGGGGCCATGATGTCGGCCGTGCGCATGCCGCCGGACAGCACGTTCTGCACCGCCTTCTCCAGCAGGCCGGCGTCCTCGGCCAGGTCGAAGGAGTAGCGCAGCGCCATGGCGAAGGACAGCAGCGTCGCCGACGGGTTGGCGAGATCGCGGCCGGCGATGTCCGGGGCGGAGCCGTGGACCGGCTCGTAGAGGGCCTTGCGGTTGCCGTTGGCGTCCGGGGCGCCCAGCGAGGCGGAGGGCAGCATGCCGAGCGAGCCGGTCATCATCGCCGCCTCGTCCGACAGGATGTCGCCGAACAGGTTGTCCGTGACGATCACGTCGAACTGCTTGGGGTTCTTGATCAGCTGCATGGCGCCGTTGTCGGCGTACATGTGGTGCAGCTCGACGTCCTGGAACTCCTCCTGGTGGAGCCGGGTGACCTCCTGGCGCCACAGCAGGCCCGACTCCATGACGTTGGCCTTCTCCATGGAATGGAGCTTGTTGGAGCGCTTGCGCGCCAGCTCGAAGGCCACGCGGGCGACGCGGCGGATCTCGCTGGTCGTGTAGACCTGGGTGTTGACCCCGCGCCGCTCCCCGTCACCGAGGTCGGTGATGCCGCGCGGCTCGCCGAAATACACCCCGCCGGTCAGCTCGCGCACGATCATGATGTCGAGGCCCTTGATGACCTCGGGCTTCAGGGTCGAGGCGTCGACCAGGGCGTCGAAGACCACCGCCGGGCGCAGGTTGGCGAACAGCCCCAGCTCCTTGCGCAGAGCCAGCAGGCCGGCCTCCGGGCGCTTGGAGAAGTCGGTGGGGTTGTCCCATTTCGGGCCGCCGACGGCGCCCAGCATCACCGCGTCGGACGCCAGCGCATCGGCCAGCGTCTCGTCCTTCAGGGGGACGCCGTAGGCGTCGATGGCCGCGCCGCCGACCAACCCTTCGGTGACGTCGAAGGTCACGTTGCGCTTGCGGTCCATCCAGTCGATGACCCGGCGCACCTGGCGCATGACTTCGGGACCGATGCCGTCACCGGGCAGAAACAGAAGCTTTTTATTGGCGGGCATGGCGCACGCACTCCCCGTTTGGAGACTTCGTCAGGAATGTCTATCGGCGGGCCCGGCGCGTGAGAAGTGGCTCCGTAGCGCTAAGCCCACAAGACCATTGGGCTCAAAGAGCCCCGATCAATCGTCAGGCTCAAAGAGCCCGGATCGATCCTCCGGCTCGATGAGCCCGGATCAATCACCCGGCTCGATGAGCCCGGAATGCACGGGCGGCCTCTGTGCGGCGCCGCCCGGCGGCCCGGCCGACCGGTGCCGGAGCACGGATCGGCCGGAATCGCGTTCTCAGCCCCAAAGCCAGGGCTGGCCGCCGCGCTGCCCGCCCTCGAAGGCGTCGATGGCCGCCACCTGCTGCAAGGTCAGCCCGATGTCGTCCAGCCCGTTGAGAAGGCAGTGCCGGCGGAACGAATCGATCTCGAAGGCGATGGTGCCGCCGTCGGGACCGGTGATCACCTGGCGCTCCAGGTCGACGGTGACGACGGCGTTGGCGCCGCGCGCGGCGTCGTCGAGCAGCAGCTCCACCTGCTCCTTCGGCAGCTTGATCGGCAGGATGCCGTTCTTGAAGCAGTTGTTGTAGAAGATGTCGGCAAAGCTCGGCGCGATGATGCAGCGGATGCCGAAATCGGCGAGCGCCCACGGTGCGTGCTCGCGCGACGAGCCGCAGCCGAAATTGTCGCCCGCCACCAGGATCTTGGCGTTGCGGTAGGCCGGCCGGTTGAGGACGAAGTCGGCGACCTCCGCGCCCTCGGGGGTGTAGCGCATCTCGTCGAACAGATGCTTGCCGAGGCCGGTCCGCTTGATGGTCTTCAGGAACTGCTTGGGGATGATCATGTCGGTGTCGACGTTGATCATCGGCAGCGGCGCCGCAACACCGGTGAGAACCGTGAACTTTTCCATCGCCAAAATCCTGTCGCGCATAAGAGGCGCAAGCGTGTGCATGCGAAGTTCCGGTGAATAGCAGACCCGTCCGGCCATTGCCAGAGGAAGCTTGCCGCCAAGCCGGGATCTCCGCGCGAACACGAAAGAACGGCGACAGCGAAGTGAAACATTGCGTCGCGGGGCCACGGCGCGGCCGGATGGACCACCGCGGTCCTTGCCGCCGCCGGCGCGCTCGCCTACCAAGGGGTGTCCCCCGCCATGCCGCCACGCCCCCCATGCCCATCCTTCCCGACACCGACCGTTGCGCGCGCCGACTGGCGCTCGCCTTCCTCGTCCTGGCGCCGCCCGCCTACGGCCTGCTCGGGCTGGCGCTGGGCATGGACGCCAACTGGGACCTGCGGAACTACCACTGGTACAACGCCTACGCGCTGCTGACCGGACGCATCGGCGTCGACCTGCTGCCGGCGCAGATGCCCACCTTCTACAACCCGCTGCTCGACGTTCCCTTCTTCCTGCTCGCCGATCGCCTGCCGGCGCCGCTTGCCGGTGTCCTGTGGGGCACGGCGCAGGGGCTGAACCTGTCGCTGCTGTTCCTGCTGGCGCTCGCCACCCTGCGCCTTGGCACGCCGCGGCAGCGGGTGGCGCTGGCGGCGGCGCTGGCGCTGATGGGGGGGCTCGGCGGCGGCACGCTCGGCCTGCTCGGCACCACCTTCCACGACAACATGGTCAGCCTCGGCGTGCTCGGCGCCCTTCTGCTGGTGGTGGGCGGCCTGCCGGCCGGCATCGCCATGGGGCTGAAGAACCCCACCGTCATCTACGCGGTCGGGCTGTGCCTCGCCTTCCTGATCCTGCCGGCGCCACCCTTCCGGCGGCTGTGGCTGGCCTTCGTCTTCGGTCTCGGCGTGCTGGCCGGGCTCGCCCTGTCCGGCGGCTTCTGGATGGCCCATCTCTGGCACGATTACGGGAACCCGGTGTTCCCGCACATGAACCACATCTTCAAGTCGCCCTACGCCGCCATCTCCGACTACGTCAACGCCGCCTTCTTCCCCGCCTCCGCGCTGGAGCGGCTTTTCTTCCCGGCCTTCTTCACCGCCGATCCGCTGAAGGTCGGGGAGGTGCCCTTCTTCGACCTGCGGGTGGCGATCCTGTTCGTGCTGGTGCCGGTGGCGGCGCTGGCGGCGGCGGCCGGCGGCGGCCGGCGCGCCGGGGCGCTGGCCGACCCTGCGGCGACCCGATTCCTGCTGGGCGCGGCGGCGGTGACCTACACGCTGTGGGTCGCCATGTTCTGCATCTACCGCTATCTGGTGCCGCTGGAGATGCTGGCCCCGCT
>JAEZHQ010000208.1 GCA_023416455.1 Pseudomonadota bacterium
TCCACCTGATCATGGCCACCCAGCGCCCCTCGGTGGACGTCATCACCGGCACCATCAAGGCCAACTTCCCGACCCGCATCTCCTTCCAGGTCACCTCCAAGATCGACAGCCGCACCATCCTGGGCGAACAGGGGGCCGAGCAGCTGCTCGGCCAGGGCGACATGCTCTACATGGCCGGCGGCGGCCGCATCACCCGCGTCCACGGCCCCTTCGTCTCCGACGGCGAGGTCGAGCAGGTGGTGAAGTTCCTGAAGGCGCAGGGCGAGCCCAACTACGTCGACGCCATCATCGAGGAGGACGAGGAGTCCGCGCCCGACGACGGCACGGCGGGCGGGGCCGGCGCCGGCTCGGGCGACGACCTCTACGACAAGGCGGTGGCGGTGGTCTGCCGCGAACGCAAGGCCTCGACCAGCTTCATCCAGCGCCAGCTCCGCATCGGCTACAACTCCGCCGCCCGCCTGATCGAGCGCATGGAGGCCGAGGGCGTGGTCAGCAAGCCCAACCACGCCGGCAAGCGCGAGGTGCTGGCGCGGAGCGGCGACGAATAGGCCGCAGCCTTTCCCCGTTGGGAGGGGCGGCGCCGGTGTGCCCTTGGAACCCGCCGCCGCCGGCCCCATTTCCGCCCCCACCGATCACCCGCACGCAAGGCAGGGGTCATGACCGCCGTGTTCCGCCGTATCATCGTTGCCGCCGCTGCCGCCGCTGCCGTTGCCACCCTTGCCCTGGCCGGGCCGGCCCTGTCCGCTCCCCGGGCGGCCGCCCTGTCGGCCCAGGACCAGGCGGTGGTCGCGCGCGTCGAGGCCTACCTCAACGAGATCCGCACGCTGCAATCCCGCTTCGTCCAGATCGCCCCGGACGGACGGCAGGCGTCGGGCACCTTCTACCTGTCGCGGCCGGGCCGGATGCGGCTGGAGTACGACCCGCCGGTCAAGGACTTCGTGGTCGCCGACGGGGCCTTCCTGTTCTATTGGGACGGTGAGATGCGCCAGCAGTCGAGCGCGCCCATCGGGTCGACGCTCGCCGACTTCATCCTGCGCAAGGAAATCCGGCTGGCCGGCGACGTCACCGTGACCGGGGTCTTCCAGGCGCCCGGCGTGGTCGAGGTCAGCCTGGCCGAAACCAAGGACGCCGGCAAGGGCACGCTGACCCTCGTCTTCGAGGACCGCCCCTTCCGGCTGCGCAAGTGGCGCGTGCTGGACGCCCAGGGGCTGACGACCGAGGTGGCCCTGATCAACCCGCGGGACGGCGTCCAGCTCGACACCAACCTGTTCTACTTCAAGGAACCGAGGAGCGGCCCCGATTACGGGCGCGGGAACTGATCCCGCCGGCCGGCCGCAACCAAATCCCCGCCCCTCCTGTTGCCCTCATGCGTGTGCAAGCGCGCGTCACGGAACGGGAGACGATCCATGGACGGAGTCCGTGTTTACGACGCCGAGCGCGTCCGCGGCATGAACGGCCTGCTGGCGCGCAACTGGTGGGCCATGGCGCTGCGCGGGGTGGCCGCCGTCCTTCTCGGCATACTCGCCTTCCTCCTCCCGGCGGCGACGGTCGCGACGCTGGCGGTCCTGTTCGCCGTCTATCTTCTGCTGGACGGCGCCTTCGCCATCGTCGCCGGCTTCCGCGCCGCCCGCGCGCAGGAGCGTTGGCTTCCCTTCATCCTGGAAGGGATCGCCGGCCTGGTCGCCGGCGCGATCGCCCTTGCCTGGCCGGGCGTGAGCCTGTTCGCGCTGGTCTGGCTTCTCGCCGCCTGGTCGGTGATCACCGGCTTTGCCGAGATCATGAGCGCCTGGCGGATGCAGCGCAGCCACGGCAAATGGGCCTGGGGGGCGGCCGGCGCCCTGTCGGTCCTGTTCGGCATGGGCATGTGGGTGTTGCCGGCGCTGGGGCTGCTGGCGCTCGCCTGGGGGGTCGCCGCCTATCTCGTCGCCTTCGGTGTGCTGGCCCTGGTCACCGCCGCCCGGCTGCGCCGCTGCCACCGGGATCACGCCGGCCGCCACGGGACCGGGACGGCCGTACCGGCGGAGTGATGCCAGGGCCGGGATGTCCTGACGTCCGGCCCTGATATCCGGCCGTAGCCGCTGCCGCGCGGCCGCGCGGGCTTCCCGTCGGCGGCCGCACCCGGCATAGTGGGCGCGATCGGCAATCCGGAATCGCCTCCATGACCGCCAAGCCCCTGATCGGCATTCCCGCCTGCGCCCGCATGATGGGCGAGCACCCCTTCCATGTGGCCGGCGACAAGTATGTGCGCGCGGTGTCGGAAGGGGCGGGCGGGCTGCCCCTGGTCATCCCGGCGCTGGGAAGCGCGCTCGACATCGGGGATCTGGTCGGCCGGCTCGACGGCCTGCTGGTCACCGGAAGCCCGTCCAACCTGGAGCCGCGGCACTACGGCGGGGGCGCCAGCGGCCCCGGCACGCTGGAGGATCCGGCGCGCGACGCCACCACCCTGCCCCTCATCCGCGCCGCACTGGACGCCGGCGTGCCGCTGCTCGGCATCTGCCGGGGCTTGCAGGAGCTGAACGTGGCGCTGGGCGGCACGCTGCACCAGCGCGTCCACGCGGTTCCCGGCCTGTCCGACCACCGCGAGGACAAGACGGCGCCCCTGGCCGTCCAGTACGGGCCGGCCCATGGCCTGCGGCTGGCGGCGGGCGGCCTGCTGGCGCGGCTGGCCGGCGACGCCGCCGGGCTGCGGGTCAACTCCCTGCACGGGCAGGGAATCGACCGGCTGGCCGAAGGGCTGGCCGTCGAGGCGACCGCGCCGGACGGGCTGGTCGAGGCGGTGCGGGTGGCCGCTGCCCCCGCCTTCGCGCTGGCGGTGCAGTGGCACCCCGAATGGCGCTTCTGGGAGGATCCGCTGTCCACCGCCCTGCTGCGGGCCTTCGGCGCCGCCGCCGCCGAGCGGGCACGACGACGGGGGGCCTGACGGCTGGTCCGTCGGCCCACCCCTGCCGGCCCACCCCTGTTGGCCCGCCCGTTCAGCTCGCCTTGGAGATGCGGCGCAGGAAGTCGATGAGCTGGGCCTGCTCCTGCGGCGAGAGATCCTTCACCATCGCCCGGTCGTGGGTCTCGATGCGCGGGATCAGCTCGCCCAGCAGCGCCTCGCCCTCCGGCGAGAGGCGCAGAGCGTAGGAACGGCGGTCGTTCGGCGAGGGGGCGCGGATCACCAGCCCCCGCGACTCCAGACGGTCGATCACGGCGACCATGGTGGAGCGGTCGATGCCCACCGCCGCGCCCAGATCGGACTGCGACAGGCCCTCGTTCTCCCTGATCATGATCAGCACGCCGAACTGGCCCGGCGTGATGTCGTGCGGCGACACCGCGTTCTGGAAACTCTGGAAGACGGCCACCTGCGCCTTGCGCAGATTGTAGCCGACCAACTCGGGCAGCGGGCCGAGGGCCATCTTGCCGGTCTTGCGCTGGCGGGTCCGCCGGTCGGCGGACGGGGTACGCTCGGTATCGGTCAACGGAAGAGCCATGGTTTATTGACTTGTCAGCTGGGCGGATAAAATGAAGGCACCTGCTATTTTTGTCAGCAAGAACCGCACAATCCGCATGATTTGCATAGCACCCATGCGTTTTGCGCATTGGTTGGGTTCCGTCACAGCGCCAACTCAAGACTCAAGAAGTGATCGCGCCCACGCGGAGAGCGGTCGTCCGTGCCGCGGTTTCCCCTACCGCCCGCGGGTTCCCGAGCGGAGCTTCCGACGCCCGGTCCCCCCCAGACCGGGCGTCTTCGCGTCCGGATGGTCCCTTGGTGCCGGGCTGCGGCGGCCCCGCCCCCGCGGGGCGGGGCCGCGGACAACGGGGCTTGGTGACGCCCCGCCTTTCGGCTAGGTGTTGAGGCCACACGCCTTCGGAGGAGAGTGCCGCGCCATGGCCTACGCCGTTCCCCTGTGGTCCCCGCCCACCGTTGCCGTCGCCGGTGGCGATCCGTTCCCGGTCCGCCGCATCTACTGCGTCGGCCGCAACTACGCCGCCCACGCCCGCGAGATGGGCGCCGACCCGGACCGCGAGCCGCCCTTCTTCTTCGCCAAGCCGGCCGACGCCGTGGTCCCCGACGGCGCCACCGTGCCCTATCCGCCGGCCACCACCAACCTGCACCACGAGGTCGAACTGGTCGTCGCCATCGGCCGCGGCGGCCGCGACATCCCGGTGGAAGGCGCGCTGGACCATGTCTTCGGCTACGCGGTCGGGCTCGACATGACGCGCCGCGACCTCCAGAACGCCGCCAAGAAGGAAGGCAAGCCCTGGGACATGGGCAAGGGTTTCGACCGCTCCGCGCCCTGCGGCGCCATCCGCCGCGCGGCCGAGATCGGGCACCCGTCGCGAGGAGCGGTGACCCTGACCGTCAACGGGGCCTTGCGTCAGCAGGGCGATCTTGCCGACCTGATCTGGTCCGTTTCCGAAACGATCTCCTACCTGTCCGGCCTGGTCGAGCTTCAGCCGGGCGACCTCATCTACACCGGCACGCCGGAGGGCGTCGGTCCCGTGGTGAGCGGCGACCGGCTGGAGGGCGCCGTCGAGGGTGTCGGCACCCTTTCCGTCACCATCGGCTGAGCCGGCAGCATGCGCATCGCCACCTGGAACATCAACTCCATCCGCATGCGGATGGAGTTGCTGCTGCGCCTCATCGACGAGGCCCAGCCCGACGTCATCTGCCTGCAAGAGACCAAGGTGGTGGACGCGGACTTCCCGTTCGCCCCCCTGGCCGACAAGGGCTACATCCACGCCCACGTGCACGGGATGAAGAGCTACAACGGGGTGGCCATCCTCTCCCGGCAGCCCTTCGCCTCGCGCGACGTGCGCCACTGGTGCGACCGGCAGGACTGCCGGCACGCCCTGGCCGAGCTGGCGGGCGGCGTCGAGCTGCACTGCGTCTACATCCCCGCCGGCGGAGACATTCCGGACCCGGAACAAAATGACAAGTTCGCCCACAAATTACGTTTCGTGGACGAAATGACTGAATGGTGGACGACCCACCGGGGACCTGACCGGCGGATGGTCCTGGTCGGCGACCTGAACATCGCCCCGCTTGAGAACGATGTGTGGAATCACAAGGATTTGCTGAAGATCGTCTCGCACACGCCGGTGGAGGTGGAGAAGCTGACGGCGATGCGGGAATCGATCGGCTGGATCGATGCGATCCGTCATTTCGTTCCCGAAACGGAAAAGCTCTACACGTGGTGGAGCTACCGGGCCAAGGACTGGGCGGCCTCCGACCGTGGCCGGCGCCTCGACCATATGTGGGTCACCCCGCCGCTGGCCGGCGCGCTTCAGGGCCACCGCATCCTCCGCGAGGCCCGCGGCTGGGAGCCCAAGCCGTCGGACCACGTCCCTGTCATCCTCGACCTGGCTCTCTGATGCCGTTCTGAAAACGGCGTGCCACGGCCGGCTCTCCCACAGCCCTGGGAGAGCCGGGGCGGAGACGTGAATCGCTATCCGTAATAATTACGAAAGCGGAATGTTCACCGCCCGCAGAGCGGGCGTGCCGTCGGGAGCCAGGATGTAGCGGTGCGCGCAGCCGTCGGCCAGGCGGTGCGCCGGCTCCGCCACCATGTCCCATCCGGTGGCCAGGGCGTAGAGCGCGCGCAGGACGCCGTTGTGCGCCACCGCCCCGGTCGGCCGGCCGTCCGCCGCCACCTCGGCCAGCCAGGGCCGCAGCCGGTCCTGGACGTCGCGCGGGCTCTCCCCGCCGGGCGCGCGGAAGTCGAGGCCGAGCCGCTCGCGCTCGCCGGTGAGGGCGCCCTCCGCCCGCAGATCGGCCAGCCGGCGGCCTTCCCAGGCGCCCCAGCGCATTTCCGCCAGCCGCGGTTCGGGAACGGGGTCGAGCCCGAGCAGCCGGGCCGTTTCCCAGGCCCGCCGCTGCGGGCTGGCCACCCACCGGAAGGCGGCGGTCCCGGGCGGCAGGCGCCAGCCGGCGACGCGGGCGCGGCCGGCCTCGGACAGCGGCTCGTCGACGCTGCCCTGGATGCGGCCGGCGGCGTTCCAGGCGGTCGGCCCGTGGCGCAGGATGATCAGCTCGGTCATGGCCCTCTCTCCTCCGGCGGCGCCGCCGCAACCTGCCGGACCAGCGCGTCGAGCCGGCGCGCCCGCTGCCGGCCTCCACCGCAGCGATCTCGGCGGCGCAGTCACCGTACTGGAGGTTCACGGCCTGGAT
>JAEZHQ010000360.1 GCA_023416455.1 Pseudomonadota bacterium
GTGGTGGCCGCCGTAGGAGCCGGCGCCGGGCCAGGAGGACGCGGTCGGGCCGCGGTGGAGGGGCAGGCCGGGGCCGCGGCCGGGCTCCGTCACCTCCGGCCGCAGCGCGCCGAGGGTCGCCACCCCCACCGTGGAGGAGGCGCGGTGGCCGGCCTCGGCCAGCGCGTGCTTCAGCGACCCGACGATCAGGCCGCGCACCAGCCCCTGGTCGCGGAAGCGCACCTCGGCCTTGGCCGGGTGGACGTTGACGTCCACCTCCTGGGGGTCGATGTCGAGGAACAGCGCCAGCATGGGGTGGCGGTCGCGCGGCAGGAAGTCGGCGTAGGCGGCGCGCACGGCGCCCACCATCAGCTTGTCGCGCACCGGCCGGCCGTTGACGAACAGGTGCTGGTGGCGCGCGGTCGGGCGGTGCAGCGTGGGCAGGCCGATCCAGCCGGCCAGCCGCACGCCGTCGCGCGCGGCCTGCACCGGCACCGCGTTGTCCTGGAAGTCGCGGCCCATCATGGCGCCCAGCCGGCTCAGCCGGGCGTCCAGCAGGTCGCCCTGCGCGGCCGACAGGCGCAGCGTCGTGCGGCCGTCGTCGGCCAGCGTGAAGGCGACGCCCGGGTGGGCCATGGCCAGCCGCTCGATGCCGTCGCCGATGTGCTCGAACTCGGTGCGCGCCGCCTTCAGGAACTTCAGCCGCGCCGGCACCGCGGCGAACAGGTCGCGCACCTCGATGCGGGTGCCCTGGGCCAGCGCGGCCGGCTGCGGCGTCCCCTTGGCCCCGGCGTTCACCGTCAGGCTCCAGGCGCTGTCGGCGCCGCGCGGCCGGCTGGTGATGGTGAGGTGGCTGACCGCGCCGATGGAGGGCAGGGCCTCGCCCCGGAAGCCCAGCGTGCGGATGTCCAGCAGATCGTCGGAGGGCAGCTTGGAGGTGGCGTGGCGCTCCACCGCCAGGACCAGCTCCTCCGGGCTCATGCCGCAGCCGTCGTCGGTGATGGTGATCAGCGACTTGCCGCCGTCGCGCACCACCACGTCGATGCGGGTGGCGCCGGCGTCGAGGGCGTTCTCCACCAGCTCCTTCACGGCGGCGGCGGGGCGTTCCACCACCTCGCCGGCGGCGATGCGGTTGACGAGCGTTTCAGGCAGCATGCGGATCGGCATGGCCCAAATATAGGGGGTGGGCGGGCCGAACGCCACCACGGCCGGAGGCGGCCGGCAGGCCGGCCCTCCTCCGCGGGCGGAGGAGGCAGCGTCGGCCGGCCCGCCCTTTCCGGCGCGGGGTCAGCGGTTGCGGCGGTACCAGCCGATCAGCCCGGCGGTGGAGCCGTCGTGGGCGAGGGCGGCGGTGGGGCCGTCGTGCAGCTCGGGCAGGATGCGGCCGGCGAGCTGCTTGCCCAGCTCCACCCCCCACTGGTCGAAGGAGTTGATGTTCCACACCACGCCCTGGACGAACACCTTGTGTTCGTAGAGCGCGATCAGCGCGCCCAGGGTGGCCGGGTCGAGCGATCGGAACAGGATGCTGTTGGAGGGCCGGTTGCCCTCGAACACGCGGTGGGGGACCAGCGCCTCGATCTCCGCCGCATTGCGGCCGGCCCGCGCCATCTCCGCCCGCACCTCGTCGGCGGTCTTGCCGTTCATCAGCGCCTCGGGCTGGGCGAAGAAGTTGGACAGCAGGATGCGGTGGTGGTCGCCGAGGGGGTTGTGGGTGCGGGCGGGCGCGATGAAGTCGCAGGGGACCAGCTCGGTCCCCTGGTGGATCAGCTGGTAGAAGGCGTGCTGGCCATTGGTGCCGGGCTCGCCGAACAGCACGGGTCCGGTGGCGTAATGGACGCGGTGCCCGTCGCGGTCCACCGACTTGCCGTTGGACTCCATGTCGAGCTGCTGGAGGTAGGCGGGGAATCGGTGCAGGTACTGGTCGTAGGGCAGAACCGCGTGGGAGCGGGCGTCCCAGAAATTCACGTACCACACGCCGAGCATGGCCATCAGCACCGGCATGTTGCGCTCCAGCGGCGCGGTGCGGAAATGCTCGTCCATGGCGTGGGCGCCGGCCAGCAGCTCGATGAAGCGGTCCATGCCGATGCCCAACGCGATCGGCAGGCCGATGGCCGACCACAGCGAGTAGCGGCCGCCGACCCAGTCCCAGAAGCCGAACATGTTCTCCGGGTCGATGCCGAACTTGCGCACCTCCGCCTCGTTGGTGGAGACGGCGACGAAATGGCGGGCGATGTGGGCGGCGTCGCCGGCGGTCTCCAGGAACCAGCGGCGCGCGCTGTGGGCGTTGGCCAGCGTCTCCTGGGTGGTGAAGGTCTTGGAGGCGATGACGAACAGGGTCGTCTCCGGGTCCAGCCACTCCAGCGTCTCGGCGAGGTGGGTGCCGTCGACGTTGGAGACGAAGTGGATGCCGATCTGCGGGTGCAGGTAGGGGGTCAGCGCCTCGGTCACCATGACCGGGCCGAGATCGGAGCCGCCGATCCCGATGTTCACCACGTCGGTGATCTGCTGGCCGCTGTAGCCGGTCCAGGCGCCTTCGCGCACCTGCTTGACGAAACGCTCCATGCGGCGGAGCACCGCGTTGACCTCGGGCATGACGTCGCGCCCGTCGACCAGGACCGGCCGGCCGGAGCGGTTGCGCAGCGCCGTGTGCAGGACCGCGCGGTCCTCGGTGGTGTTGATGCGGTCGCCGGCGAACATGCGGTCGCGCCACTCCTCCACCTTCTGCTGGCGGGCGAGGTCGAGGAGGAGGGACAGCGTCTCGTCGGTGATCCGGTTCTTCGAACAGTCGAAGAGCAGGCCGCAGGCTTCCAGCGAGAAGCGGTCGAAGCGGCCCGGATCGGCGGCGAACAGGTCGCGCATGCGGAGGTCGGCGACCTCCTCGCGGTGGCGGGTCAGGGCGTCCCAGGCGGGCGAACGGGTGAGCGCGGACATAGGGCTTTGGCCTCCTTTTCGCGTGCGCGGAGCCTAACACCAAACCCGTTGGTCGGGGTACGCGCCAATGCGCGCATAGACCGTACACAAATGGTTAGGCAACGGGCGACAGGCCGTCCCTGTTGGTGCGGGGGAGAGGGGATGCGGGACGAGGAGGAGACGATGGCCGACCGGACGATGGCCGACCCGACGATGGCGGACCCGACGATGGCCGACCCCAGGGACCCGCGGACGCCGCCGGCCGTGCCCGAGCCGGCCGAGGAGGAGCGCCGGGAGGACGGGCGTCCCGACCAGATCGGAATCCTGCCGGGGAAGGTGCCGGGCCGCCCGGTGGACCCCGGCGACCCGCGCTTCCCCGGAAGCCAGCCGGATCTGGCGTGAGCCGCCGCGCTCGTGGTCACCGGCGGGGCGGTTCCCCCGGCTCCCCCTACCTCAACTCCCCCCGTCCAGGGTGCGGGTGGCGGCGACCCCCTCGGGGCGGCCGACCAGCACGGTGAGCAGGCGCGCCGGGTCCAGCAGGCGGCGGGCGACGCGCTGCACGTCCTCCCGGGTGACGGCGTTGATGAGGTCGTTGCGGCGGTCGATGTAGTCGATGCCCAGCCGGTCGCGGCGCACCTGGAGGAGGATGCGGGCGATGGCCTGGGTCGAGCCGAACTGGAGGGGGAAGGATCCGGTCAGGTAGGTCTTGGCGTCGGCCAGCTCCTCGTCGGTGATGCCCTCCTCGGCCATGCGCGCCCATTCCCGGCGCATGATCTCCAGCGCCTGCCCGGCCCGGGCGTTCATGGTCGAGCCGCCGGCCATCACCAGCGCCGAATGGTCGAGCGGGATCAGGTAGCTGTAGACCCCGTAGCTGAGGCCGCGCTTTTCGCGCACCTCCTCCATCAGGCGCGAGCCGAAGCCGCCCCCGCCCAGAATGTGGTTCATGACGCTGGCCGCGTACCAGTCGGGGTCGGAGCGGGGAATGCCGGTCTGGCCCATCAGCATGACGGTCTGCGCGGTCGGGCGCACGGCGACCAGGGTCTCGCCCAGCCCCTGGGGGGCGGCGTCGGCGACCGGCGGCACGCTGGCCCGCTCCGGCAGCCCGCCGAAGATGCGGTCGAGCGCTTGGCCCAGCTCCTCCGGCGTGATGTCGCCGGCCGCCGTGACCAGCAGCCGGTCGCGGCCGAACTGGCCGCGGACGAAGGCCCGCAGATCGTCCGGCGTGATGGCCGGCAGCGTCTCCAGCCGGCCGCGGATCTCGTCCCCGTAGGGATGGCCGGGGTAGGCGGTCGAATAGAACAGGCGCCGGGCCACGTAGTTGGGGTCGGCGAGGTCGCGGCGCAGGCTCGACTCCATGGCGGTGCGCATGCGCTCCACCGCCTCCGCGTCGAAGCGCGGTTCGGCCAGGGCGAGGCGGGTCAGCTCGAAGGCTTCGTCGCGGCGGTCGCTCAGCGTGCGCAGCGAGCCGGTGAAGGCGTCGCGCCCGGCGTCGAAGCCGAGGGCGATGGCGTTGTCCTGGAGGCGGGCGGCGAAAGCCTGGGAATCGTAGGGGCCGGCCCCCTCGTCCAGCGTGCGGGCGACCATGTTGGCCAGCCCCTCCTTGCCTTCGGGGTCGGTCCCGCCGGCTCCCTCGAAGGCCCATTCGAGGGCGATGACCGGAACCTTGTGATCCTCCACCAGCCAGGCCTCGATGCCGCCGGGGCTGACCACGCGCTGGATGGCCACGGCCTCGGCCGGCCGGGCCAGCGCGGCGGCGGTGACGAGGAGGAGGAGCAGGGCGCCGGCGGCGCGGGCGGCGAGGGCGGTCATCTCAGCTTCCCTTGTCCTGGAGGGGCAGCAGCAGGCCGGTGACATGGTTGGTCCGGCCCAGCACGGCGCGGGCGGCGGCGTTGACCTGCTCGGCGGTCACGGCGTCGATGCGCACCGGCCAGCTCTCCACGTCGTCGATGGTCTGCCCGGTGGTCAGCGCCGAGCCCAGCGCCTGGGCCGGGCCGGTCAGGCTGTCGCGGGCGTAGGCGGCCTCGGCCAGCATGCGCTGTTTGGCGGTGGCCACCTCCTCGGCGGTGACCCCGCCTTCGACCAGCCGGTCGATCTCGGCGGCCAGGGCCGCCTCCAGCCGGTCCATGGAGACACCGGGGGCCGGCGTGGCGCCGGCGCTGATGGTGGTTTCGTCCCACGAGGAGGGGCCGTAGCCGAGCCAGGCCGAGGTGGCGACGCGCTGATCGACCACCAGGCTGCGGTAGAGGCGCGAGGTGGCGCCGCCGCTCATGACCTCGGCCAGGACCTGGAGGGGGTAGGCGTGGCCGTCGGGATCCTTGCGGTAGGACGGGGCGATCCAGCTGCGCCGGATCGAGGGCTGGCGCACCTCGTCGTCGCGCAGGATGACGCGGCGCGCGGCGCTGATCGGGGGCTCCTGGACGCGGACGCGCTCGGGCACGGGGCGGGCCGGGATGGCGCCGTAATAGCGCTCGGCCAGCGGCTTCAGCTCCTCGGCGGTGATGTCGCCCGACACCACGAGGATGGCGTTGTTGGGTGCGTACCAGGTCTTGTAGAAATCCTCGGCCTGGTCGCGGGACAGGCTGGCCATCTCCTGCGGCCAGCCGATGATCGGGGTGCCGTAGGGGTGGTGGACGTAGAGGGTGGCGTTGATCTGCTCGCCGATGCGGTCGGCCGGCTCGTTCTCGACGCGCTGGCGCCGCTCCTCGATGATGACGTCGCGCTCGGGATCGACGACCGCGTCGGTCAGGCGCAGGTTGGCCATGCGGTCGGCTTCCATCCGCATGACCAGCTCCAGCCGGTCGCGCGCCACGTTCTGGTAATAGGCGGTGTAGTCCCAGGCGGTGAAGGCGTTGTCGCGCCCGCCGTTCTTGGCGACGATGCGGCTGAAGGCGCCGGGGGGGACCTCTTCGGTCCCCTTGAACATCAGGTGCTCCAGGAAATGGGCGATGCCGGAAGCGCCGCGCGGCTCATCGGCGGCCCCCACCTTGTACCAGACCATGTGGGTGACCACCGGGACGCGGGGGTTGGTGACCACCACCACCTGCATGCCGTTGTCCAGCGTGAAGGTCTCGGGGAAGAAGACGCCCTTGGCGGCCGTGGACCGGGGCGCCCCGCTCTCCTGGGCGGCGGCCGGAAGGGCCGCGGGAGGGGCAAGGGCGGTCGCGGCGATCAGGATGAACGCGCCCGCCGCGAGCGCGCGGCGGACGGGACGGGCGGCGGCGGTCATGGAGCCTCTCGCATCCGGAAAACGACAAAGGGGGCGCCCGGCGGGCGCCCCCTTCAACTGGTGCCGGTGACCGCTCAGAACAATCCTTCGAGCGGGGCCCGGCGGCGGCGTTCGATGGTCGGGACCACGCCTTCGTTGAGCGACCGGCCCTGGGCCTGGGCCTCGCGCAGGCGCTGCGCCTCCTTGGCCGGGTCGACGACCTCGTAGGGCTGTTCCTGGGTCTGCCAGAACAGCAGCGCGTCGATCCAGCGCTTGTCGGCGATGATGAGCTGGGTGGTCTCCTGGTCGACCTTGGCGCGGATGTCGGGATCGACGCCGCTCTTGGCCCCGGCCTGGGCGACCAGCGCCGCCTCGCCCGGGGTCTTCCCGGCCACAGCCACCCCGCGCGAGGCGCCGCCGAACACGCTGGCCGCGGCCAGCGCGGTGGGGGTGGCGTCCTGTGGCCGGGCGGCGCCGGGGCGCGGCCTGGGCAGGCTGAGGTCGGGCGGCATGCTCAGCGGCGCGCGGGACACGACGGAGAACTCGTCCGGGCTCTGGCGGTCGAGGCCGATGGAGCGGCGGACGTCGGAGCAGCCGGAAAGCGCAAGCGCCATGAGCGCCAGGCCGAGGAGCGGACGCAGGGGGGTGAAGGCGGAGGAAAGAATGGTCACGTTCAAGTCCCGTCGTCTGTCAGGGCCGCGTCCCTTATAGCGGCTCCGTCGCGTGAACTCTTACGACTTTTCGCGGCCCGCGAACAGTCCGTCGAGCACGAGCAGGGCGACGCCGACGCTGATTCCGCTGTCGGCGACGTTGAAGGCCCAGAAATGCCAGCCGGCGACATGGAAATCCAGGAAATCGGCCACCGCCCCGAAGCGCAGGCGGTCGATGACGTTGCCGATGGCGCCGCCGATGACCATCCCCAGCGCCAGCGCCACGAAGCGCCGGTCGGCCTGGCGCAGCCACAGGACCAGCATGACCACGATGGCCAGCGCCACCGCGCTCAGCACATAGGGCATGACGGCATGGGAGCTTCCGAAGGTGCCGAAGCTGACCCCGGTGTTCCAGGCCATCACCAGGTTGAAGAAGGGCGTGACCTCGATCACCCGCGGGTAGGGCTGCATGACGGTGTCGAGGATCCACCACTTGCTGAGCTGGTCCAGGGCGATCACCACCGCCGCGACGACCAGGCCGAAGGCCGTGAAGGAGCGTGTTCCGGTTGCGGTCATGGCCTTCATGCGGGGTGGTTTCCGGGCGGGTTGCGGCGCCCCTCCCATCGCCGGCCCGGCGGGTCCGGGGATGGGAGGGGCGCAAGGGGCGCAAAGGAGGGGGTCAGGCGGCGCCCAGGGCGTCCACGGCGTCGCCGCAGCGGTGGCAGAGCGTCGGGTGGTCGGCGTTCCCGCCGACCTCCGGCAGGATCTTCCAGCAGCGTTCGCACTTGCCGCCGTCGGCCAGGCCCGGCACCACGGCGATCCCCGGCGCGTCGGGCAGGGTGAAGGCGTCCGCCGGGGGCGTGCCTTCCACCACCGCGATCTGCGAGGTGATGCAGACCTCGGCGAAGTCCAGCTCGGCCAGCAGGTTCCGGGTCGTCGCGTCCACGAAGACGGTGGGCCGGGCCTGGAGGGAGGAGCCGATCCGCTTGCCGGCGCGCTCCAGCTCCAGGGCGCCGGTGACCACCCGGCGCACGTTGCGGACGGCCTCCCAGCGGGCGGCCAGGGCGTCGTCGCGCCACGCCGCCGGGATGGCCGGGAAGAGGCGCAGGTGCACGCTGTCCTCGCTCCAGCCCACGGTGCCGGCCAGGCCCGGCGGCCGGGCCAGCCACGCCTCCTCCGCCGTGAAGCAGAGGATCGGGGCGAGCCAGGCGGTCAGGGCGGAGAGCAGATGCTCCATCACCGTGCGCACCGAGCGGCGGCGGACCGACCCCGGCGCGTCGCAGTAGAGGCTGTCCTTGCGGACGTCGAAATAGAAGGCCGACAGGTCGACGGCGCAGAAATTGTGGATGGCGACCGACAGGCCGTGGAAGTCGTACTCCTCGATGCGGGCGCGCACCACCGCGTCCAGCTCGGCCAGCCGGTGCAGGACCCAGCGCTCCAGCTCGGGCATCGCCGCCGCCTCGATGCGCTCGGCCGGCGTGTAGTCGGCCAGCGCGCCCAGCACGTAGCGCAGCGTGTTGCGCAGGCGGCGGTAATGGTCGGCCTGGTACTTGATGATGTCGGGGCCGATGCGCTGGTCCTCGGTGTAGTCGGTGCTGACCACCCACAGGCGCAGGATGTCGGCGCCGTACTGGTCGCAGACCTGCTGCGGCGCCACCACGTTGCCCAGCGACTTGGACATCTTGCGGCCCTGCTCGTCGAGCGTGAAGCCGTGGGTCAGCACCGCGTCGTAGGGCGCCCGGCCGCGCGTGCCGCAGCTCTCCAGCAGCGAGGAATGGAACCAGCCGCGGTGCTGGTCGGAGCCCTCCAGGTAGAGCGAGGCCGGCCATTTCAGCTCCGGCCGCTGCTCCAGCACGAAGGCGTGGGTCGAGCCGGACTCGAACCACACGTCGACGATGTCGCGGACCTGCTCGAAGTCGTCGGCGCGGTAGCCGTCGCCCAGGAAATCCTGCGGGTCGCGGGCGAACCAGGCGTCGCTGCCCTCGCTCTCGAAGATGGCGGCGATGCGCTCGAACACCGCGGGGTCGCGCAGGATCGCGCCGTCCGCCTTGCGCACGAACAGGGCGATGGGCACGCCCCAGGCGCGCTGGCGGCTGATGCACCAGTCCGGCCGCTGCTCGATCATGGCGCGGATGCGGTTCTCGCCCTGGGCGGGGAACCAGCGGGTCTCGGCGATGGCCTTCAGCGCCGTCCGGCGCAGGTCGTTCGTCTCCATGGAGATGAACCACTGCGGCGTGGTGCGGAAGATCAGCGGCGCCTTGGAGCGCCAGGAATGCGGGTAGCTGTGCTTGATCCGGCCGCGCGCCAGCAGCGATCCGGCCTCGGCGAAGGCCGTCAGCACCGCCTCGTTGGCCTCGCCCGGCTTGCCCTGGTCGGTGTAGACGCGCAGGCCCGCGAACAGCGGCACATGGTCGTAGTAGCGGCCGTCCTCGCCCACCGTCTGCGGCACCTCGATGCCGTTGGCCTGGCCCAGGCGGAAGTCGTCCTCGCCGTGGCCGGGGGCGATGTGCACGAAGCCGGTGCCGGCGTCGGTGGTGACGAAGCCGCCGGCCAGCAGCGGGACCTTGAAGTCGTAGCCGCTGCGGGTCAGCGGGTGGTGGCAGAAGCCGCCGGCCAGCCGCGACCCGGGGAAGCGGTGCAGCAGGCGCCACTCGGCGATCCCGGCCTCGCGGGCGACGGCCTCGGCCAGCGCGGTGGCGACCACCAGCCGCTCGCCGACCTCGGCGCGGCTGCCCTCGGCGGTCGCCAGCACCTTGAAGACGCCGTACTCGATGTCGTCGCCGTAGGCGATGGCGCGGTTGCCCGGCAGGGTCCAGGGGGTGGTGGTCCAGATGACGATGCTGGCGTCGTCGACCTCCGGCGCCGGCGAGCCCCAGACGGCGAAGCGGGCGAAGACGGTGGTCGAGGTGTGGTCGTGATACTCGATCTCCGCCTCGGCCAGCGCCGTCTTCTCCACCACCGACCACATGACCGGCTTGGCGCCCTTGTAGAGGCCGCCGTTGGCCGCGAACTTGTGGATCTCGCGGACGATCTGCGCCTCGGCCGGGAAGGTCATGGTGGTGTAGGGCTCGGCCCAGTTGCCCTCGACGCCCAGCCGGCGGAACTCGCCGGACTGGATGTCCACCCATTCCTGGGCGAACTGGCGGCATTCGGCGCGGAACCGGTTGAGCGGGACCTCGTCCTTGTCCTGGCCGGCGGCGCGGTACTTCTCCTCGATCTTCCACTCGATGGGCAGGCCGTGGCAGTCCCAGCCGGGCACGTAGTTGGAATCGTAGCCCTGCATCTGGCGCGAGCGGACGATGACGTCCTTCAGGATCTTGTTGACCGCGTGGCCGATGTGGATGTTGCCGTTGGCGTAGGGCGGGCCGTCGTGGAGGATGAACTTTTCACGGCCCCGGGCGGTCTCGCGCAGGCGCCGGAACAGGTCCATCTCGGCCCAGCGGCGCAGCAGCTCGGGCTCCTTGGCCGGCAGGCCGCCGCGCATGGGGAAGTCGGTGCGCGGCAGGAAGACGGTCGGTTTGTAGTCGCGGGTCATCGGAGGTTCCTGAAGCAAGACCGTCGGGGGCGGCGGTCCGGCCTCCGACGCACACGGGGGGGTGGCGGTCCCGGCCCCCCTTAGAGGGCCGGGCCGGTAATTCGCGCCGGATGCGCCGGGATCCGCAGCATCACCATCATGGCGCGGGATATTAGCCGTGCGTGCGTTGCGGTCAAGGCGGGCGGCCCCCTGGTGGTCGGATGCGGGCGGACGGTTCGTGCCATGCACCGTCCGCCCGGTGAATCGGCCCCCGGATTGGAGATGTCGTGCCCGGCCCCCGGTCGCGGGCCGGGCCGCGGGCCGGGGGTCAGTCGAAGCTGGACTTGCCGCCGTGCGCAGCCGACCAGCCGACCGGGTCGTTCAGGAACCTCTCCACCTCGCCCAGCGTGCCCTCGTCGAAATAGCGGTGGTCGCGGGCGACCTTCAGCACGTCCCACCAGGTGCACAGCTCGTGCAGGCGGACGCCGATCCGCTCCATGTTGGTCTTCGACTGCGGGAAGATGCCGTAATGGAAGATGACGAAGCTGTCGGTGACCGTCGCCCCGCCGTTGCGCAGCGCGGTGACGAAGTTCTCCTTGCTCTTGCCGTCGGTGGCGAGATCCTCGACCAGGAGGACCCGCTGCCCCTCCTCCAGCACGCCCTCGATCTGGGCGTTGCGGCCGAAGCCCTTGGGCTTCTTGCGGACATACTGCATGGGCAGCTCCAGCCGCTCGGCGATCCAGGCGGCGAAGGGGATGCCCGCCGTCTCGCCGCCGGCCACCGCATCGACGCTCTCGTAGCCGATCTCGCGCTCGATGGTGGCCACCGCGAAGTCCATCAGCGCCTTGCGGGCGCGCGGGAAGGACACGATGCGCCGGCAGTCGGTGTAGACCGGGCTCGCCCAGCCCGAGGTGAAGATGAAGGGCTGGTCGGCGTTGAAGTGCAGCGCCTTGAT
>JAEZHQ010000361.1 GCA_023416455.1 Pseudomonadota bacterium
CCCTCCGACATGGCGCGCCACCTGGCGCGCTACGGCGTGCGGCCGTGACGCGCCGGCCCGCCGCCGGCACCGCCCCGCGTCAGCGCCGTGGCTCCGCCGCGCCGTAGGGCGTGGCCGGCCCCGTCCCGTCGGTCATCTGCGGCGGCGTGACGATCTCCTCGCCGGTGCCGGCGTTGAACTGGATCACCGGCTGGCGGCGCTCCTCCTCGCAGATCGCCCGCTTGCGCGCGATCACCGGATTGCTGGCGGCGGGCAGGCTCACCAGCGGAAGCAACAGCCCGTAGCGCTCGCTGGCGGGGATGGAGGTGAGCACGTAGTTGAGCAGCACCCGGCAATAGGCCTCGTCCTGCAAGACCGTGGCATAGGCACCCGGCCCGGCGACGGGCGCGGTGATCGGTGCCGCGGCCAGGGCCGCCTCGTAGTCTGCGACGGTTTGTCCCAGTGCCGCACCGCCGCCACAGGGCGCCAGCGCGGCGGACAGGGCCAGCAGCGGCGCTGCCGCCGGTGCGAAGCGGGCCATGGCCATCCTCCCCCCCTTTGCAAAAAAGCCGAAAAGCCGTTGAGCCGCCGGAGCAACGCACGATTCTTGTTTGCGGTTCCGCGCATTCGCCGTAATCGATGCGCAGTTCCGTCCCGCGCCTGCGGTCACGCTTGCCCTCGGGCCGGAATCGCGCTAGGAACCGGCCTCGAAATCTCAGGGCGCTGGATCCCTAGGACGCTGCACTCAATCGGTTCGGTCCTCCGCTGAATGGGGGACGCTCACGCTTAGGGAAACGCTCCATGGCTCGCAAGAAGATTGCGCTCGTTGGTGCCGGCCAGATCGGTGGCACGCTGGCCCTCCTCGCCGCCCAGAAGGAACTCGGCGACGTCGTGCTGTTCGACATCGCGGAGGGCATGCCGGAAGGCAAGGCCCTCGACCTCGCCGAGACCTCGCCGGTCGAGGGCTTCAACGCCAAGCTCAGCGGCGGCAACGACTACTCGGTGATCGAAGGCGCCGACGTCGTGATCGTCACCGCCGGCGTGCCGCGCAAGCCGGGCATGAGCCGCGATGACCTGATCGGCATCAACACCGGCGTCTGCCAGACCGTCGGCGAGAACATCAAGAAGTACGCGCCGAACGCCTTCGTCATCGTCATCACCAACCCGCTCGACGTGATGGTGTGGGTGCTCCAGCAGGCGTCCGGCCTGCCGCCGGAGCGCGTGGTCGGCATGGCCGGCGTGCTGGACTCCGCCCGCTTCCGCTACTTCCTGGCGGAAGAGTTCAACGTGTCGGTCGAGGACGTCACCGCCTTCGTCCTGGGCGGCCACGGCGACACCATGGTCCCGCTCGTCCGCTACTCCACCGTTGCCGGCATCCCGCTGCCGGATCTGGTCAAGCTCGGCTGGACCAGCCAGGAGAAGCTGGACGCCATCGTGCAGCGCACCCGTGACGGCGGCGCGGAGATCGTCAAGCTGCTGAAGACCGGCTCGGCCTTCTACGCCCCGGCCGCCTCCGCCATCCAGATGGCCGAGTCCTACCTGAAGGACCAGAAGCGCGTCGTCCCGGTCGCCGCCTACCTGACCGGCCAGTACGGCCAGAACGACCTCTATGTCGGCGTCCCGACGATCATCGGCGCCAAGGGCGTCGAGAAGATCATCGAGATCGAGCTGAACGCCGAAGAGAAGGCGATGTTCGACCATTCGGTCGAGGCTGTGAAGCAGCTCGTCGCGGTGGTCAAGAAGCAGCAGGCAGAGAAGGCCGCCTCCTGAGGCGGCCGGTTTTCTGCTTGGCCGCAGGCTGCGTCTTTATTGCCCGGGGCGGACGGTTGAACCGGCCGCCCCAGGTGATAGAGTAGCCGCGGCCGGCCGCCGGAGGGCGCACAGTCCAGCCCAAGACTCCCCTCCCGGCGCGCGGCCATGCAGGAAACGCCTGCTCCAGTTCGCCCATCGTCAGCCGATCAAAAAACAGATGGACGCCCGATGAACATTCATGAGTACCAGGCGAAAAGCCTGCTGAAGAAGTACGGCGTCGCGGTGCCCCGCGGCGGCGTTGCCTACACGCCCCAGGAGGCCGAGACCGTCGCCCGCGAGCTGGGCGGCCCGGTCTGGGTGGTCAAGTCCCAGATCCACGCCGGCGGCCGCGGCGCCGGGCGCTTCAAGGACAACCCCGAAGGCAAGGGCGGCGTCCGCGTCGTCAAGTCCATCGAAGAAGTCGGCAGCAACGCCGCCGAGATGCTCGGCCACGTCCTGGTGACCAAGCAGACCGGTCCCGAGGGCAAGGAAGTCAAGCGCATCTACGTCGAGGAAGGCGCCGACATCAAGCGCGAGCTGTACCTCGGCCTGCTCACCGACCGCGCGTCGGGCCGCGTCACCATCATCGCCTCCACCGAGGGCGGCATGGAGATCGAGGAGGTGGCGGCCAGCCACCCCGAGAAGATCATCAAGGTCGCCATCGACCCGGTCACCGGCGTGCAGGGCTTCCACACCCGCAAGATCGCCTTCGGGCTGGGGCTGGAAGGCAAGCAGGTGGGCGCGGCCGCCAAGTTCATCACCGCCGCCTACCAGGCCTTCGTCGACCTGGACTGCGCCATCGTCGAGATCAACCCGCTGATCGTCACCGGCGCGGGCGAGGTCCTGGCGCTCGACGCCAAGATCAGCTTCGACGACAACGCGCTGTTCCGCCACAAGGACGTCGAGGAGCTGCGCGACGAGGCCGAGGAGGATCCGGCGGAGATCGAGGCGGCCAAGCACAGCCTCAACTACGTCAAGCTGGACGGCAACATCGGCTGCATGGTCAACGGCGCCGGCCTGGCGATGGCGACCATGGACATCATCAAGCTGTACGGCGGCGAGCCGGCCAACTTCCTCGATGTCGGCGGCGGCGCCACCAAGGAGCGGGTCACCGCGGCCTTCAAGCTGATCCTGTCCGACCCCAACGTCGAAGGCATCCTGGTCAACATCTTCGGCGGCATCATGCGCTGCGACGTCATCGCCGA
>JAEZHQ010000400.1 GCA_023416455.1 Pseudomonadota bacterium
GCGTTCGCCGCGCAGACCCCCGACTATCAGGAGGCCGTGGACTTCCTCCGCCAGCGGCGTGCCGCCGACCTGTCGGTGATGGGCTACGGCCCGCAGGAGCAGGCCGAAATCCTCCACCGCGAAGGCGTCAGCATCGCCGCCCAGGCGCTCCAGCGCGGCCTCAGCCCCGCCGAGGTGGCCTACAGGATGGCGAAGGGCTGGGGCTACCGGCAGGCCGACCGGCAGCCGGCCCCGGCAACCTTCGAGTCCGCGCAGCGCGGCGCCGCGACCTCGGTGTCGCTGTCCGGGCGTGGTGGTGCCGCGCCGAAGGGCCTGACCCTGGAGGCCGTCGTCTCCATGTCGGACGCCGAGTTCGCCGGCCTGTCGGAGGCCGACTTCCGGCGGCTGGCCGGCGGCTGAGGCAAGGCCCGTCCGCGGCAGGATTTTTCCGACTCCGGCGGCTTCGGCCGCCGGCGTGTGGCCCGTTTTCCCGTTCCAGGGTCCGGGGCGTCCCTCAACGCGCCCGTCCGCCGTCGCCGGGGCGTCATCCGGCGGTTCGCCATGGCCGGCGTCACAGGCTGATCCGCATCGTCCATCCCCAAACGGAGATCTGTCATGGCCGGCACCAGCTACGGCGTGAACCATCCCCTCGCGGTCAAGCTCTGGTCGAAGAAGCTCGCCGCCGAGGCCCTGAAGGAAACCTGGTTCTCCAAGTTCATCGGCTCCTCCGACTCCTCCCTCATCCAGACCAAGTCCGAAACCCAGAAGGGGGCCGGCGACCAGATCACCTTCGGGCTGCGCATGCAGCTCCTGGGCGACGGCGTCCAGGGCGACGGCACGCTGGAGGGCAACGAGGAGGCGCTGACCACCTACAACGATTCCGTCGTCATCAACCAGCTCCGCCACGCCGTGCGCTCGGCCGGCAAGATGTCGGAGCAGCGGGTCCCCTTCTCGGTGCGCGAGGAGGGGATGAGCGGCCTGCGCGACTGGTGGGCCAACCGCTGGGACACCAGCGTCTTCAACCAGCTCTGCGGCTACACCCCGGCGACGGACACCCGCTTCACCGGCAACAACGCCGTCACCGGTCCGGACGCCGACCACTACATCACCGCCCACGGCTCGGGCGCCGACCAGGACATCGGCAGCGGCGACACCTTCACCCTGGCGCTGATCGACCATGCGGTGGAGCGGGCCGGCACGCTGTCGCCGATGATCCGCCCGCTGCGGGTCCAGGGCGAGGACAAGTTCGTCCTGTTCCTGCACGACTATCAGGTGACCGACCTGCGCACCAACACCGGCAGCGGCCAGTGGCTGGACATCCAGAAGGCGGCGCTCGCCGGCGGCCGGGTGAAGGACAACCCGATCTACACGGGCGCGCTCGGCGAGTACAACGGCGTCATCCTGCACAAGGCCAACCGGGTGACCCCGGGGGTCCACTCCGCCACCGGGGTGGCCATCCCGACCGTGCGGCGCGCCGTGCTGTGCGGCGCGCAGGCCGGGGTCATCGCCTTCGGCCAGGACGGCGGCCCGGGCAAGATGACCTGGGTGGAGGAGCTGTTCGACTACGAGAACCAGCTCGGCGTGTCGGCCGGCTCGATCTTCGGCATCAAGAAGACCCGCTACAACGGCCGGGATTTCGGGACCATCGTGATCTCGACCCGCGCCACCGCCCACGGAGGCTGAGCCATGGCGACCCTCACCACCAGCGCCGCCGGGCCGGCCGGCGGCGCGGCGTCGGGCGCGGTGCGCCTGACGGCCAGCCACAGCCTGGATCCGTGACGGGGGAGCGTGACGGGGAGGGGGCGCGCCCCCTCCCTTGCCGGCGGCGCGCCATTCTCGCGGCGCGCGCGTCGGCTCCCACCGACCGGCCTCAACCCGCTCCGACGGAGGACCGTCATGGCGACGCTGGGCGACATGAAAATCCGGATCACCGCCGAACTCCGGCGCGGCGATCTCGGCGACCGGGTCGATGACGCCATCGCCTCGGCCATCCGCTTCTACGAACGTCAGCGCTTCCGCTTCAACGAGGGGTGGGCGACCGCGGTGACGGCGGCGGGCGAGGCGCGCTACGCCCCGCCCGCCGATCTTGTGCTGATCGACACCCTGAGGATCACCGCGGGCGGAGCCTCCCACCCCCTGACGGAGCGGTCCTGGGGCTGGATGGAGGCGGCGGCCCTGCGCGCCGGCGCCTCCGGACGGCCGACCGACCACACGCTCTACGCGGGGCAGCTGCACCTTCACCCGGTCCCCGACGCGGCCTACAGGCTGGAGATGGCCTACGTCACCCGGCTTCCTCCGCTCGGCGGGGACGCCGACGCCAACGCCTGGACGACCGACGCGGAGGAGCTGGCCCGCTGCGCCGCGAAGAAGCGGCTCTACGCGCACGTCCTGCGCGAACCGGACATGGCCGCGGCCATGCAGGCGCTCGAGAACGAGGCGCTGACCGCGCTGCGCGGCGAGGCGACGGCGCAAATCGGCATTGGGCGAATCACGCCGACCCATTTCTGAGGAGTCCCGCCATGGTCACCGACGATTTCGACCAGCTCTACCGCAGCCTTCTCGGCCGGCCGGCGACCGCCGCCGACCGGCAGGCCTCGTCCTTCGGAATCCAGCCTCTCGGCGCGGTCAAGGCCGGCATCCTGGCGTCCCCGGAATACGCCGCCCGCCAGCAGGGCGGCGCCGCCGCCGCACAGCAGGCCGGCGGGCTGCTCCAGGGCATGCTGGGGCGCGTCCCCGGCGCCGCCGAGACGGAGCAATGGGGCGGCCTGCTGTCCTCCGGCCTGACCCGCGGCCAGGCCATGGCGCGGATGGCTGAGGCCCCGGAGATCAAGGACCGCATCATGAAGGGCTACGAGATGCCCTGGTACGACCCGAACGCCTTCATGGCGAAGGCGCGCGACGCGCAGCCGGCCTACACGCCGGGCAGCCTGGAGACGATGCTGCAAGAGATGTTCGCCAAGCACTTCCCGCAAAACGGAGCCGACTGGTGGAAGTACCTGGCGGGCGGCGGCGGCGACAGCGGGCATGGGGATGGCACCGGACACGGCGGCGCCGGCTCCGACACGGGAGGGCTGTACTGATGGCCGGGACCATCTGGACCAACGCCATCACCGGCGCGGCTATCACCAGGGGCATCGCCGAACGGGTCGCCGAGGACGCCGCCGCGGCGTCCGAAGCGGCGCAGGCGGTGGCGGAGGCGATCGCCGGGCTGCTGGCCAGCGGCAGGATCTTCCGTTCCGGCGCGGGCGCGCCGACGACGGATCTGGGCGGGAACGGAGACTGCTACCTGCGGACGAACCCGCCGACGCTCTACGGCCCGAAGGCCGACGGGGCGTGGCCGCCGGGCGTTTCGCTGGTCGGCCCCACCGGCCCCCAAGGCCCCGGCGACGTCGAGGGGCCGGCCGGCGCGGCCGACGGGCACGTCGCCCTGTTCGACGGCGCCACCGGCAAGCTTCTGCGCGACGGGGGCGCCCTGGGCACCGCGGCCTCGCAGAACACGACCGCCTTTGCCACGGCGGCGCAGGGCGCCAAGGCCGACACGGCGGTCCAGCCGTCGTCGACGCCTCGTCTTGCGGGCGTCGCCCTGGCGTCGACCACGGCGGTGGTGCAGTACCGGGAGGCATCGCCCGACGATGCGACGGCGCTCCGATGGGAGACACGTTGCATCACCGCGGGCGGCGTCGTCCATGCTCGCTACGCCATCCGCAGGTTTGACAGCGCCGGCACACTGACCGGGACTCCGTTCAGCATCGAGCGGGCGGACGGTACGGCCACGTTCGAAGCAACGCCGCTGTTCCCGACTGCATCAGGGGGCGACAACTCCACCAAAGGCGCCACCACCGCCTTCGTCACGTCTGCGGTCGGCACGCGCGAGCCGGCCGTCGCTGCGGGCACAACCGGCCAGTATTGGCGGGGCGACAAGACGTGGGCGACGCTTGCTCAGGAGGCCGTGGAGGGCCTGAAGACTACAAATAGCCCCACCTTCGCAGGATTGACGTCTCACGGAAGTGCTTTTCTCTTCAATGACAATGGCTTCACTATATCTCCGTCCGGAGGGAATTCAATTTCAAAGAAACTCAGGCTTGTTTCGCCGGCCGGCAATCCAGGCTCTTACATCCAGGCTGGTGCGAATATTAATGACGCCTCCTCTAGCTCTGATCTAACTATCAGTCGCCATGGCACCCCATCCTCCACCATTCGAAACTTCACAGTTTACGCACAAAATGTCACCTTTTCTTCGACGCCGACCTTTCCCACCCCTTCTCCTGGCGACAACTCCACCAAAGCCGCCACCACGGCTTTCGTCGCCAACGCCATTTCCAACCCGACGCTGCCGTCCTACACGGTGGCGACCGTCCCGACCGCATCCCCCGCGGGCC
>JAEZHQ010000521.1 GCA_023416455.1 Pseudomonadota bacterium
GGGCAAACCCTTAAATGCGGGATTTCGACCAAAAATTTTCGTGCCGCCCGGCGGCCGGATGGCCGGTCAGCGGACGGCCAGAAGCTCGCGCGGGCCGCGGTCGGCGCCGCTGGCCAAAGGGGACTTGGGGTCGCGGATCCAGGCGACGATGTCGTCCATCACCACCTGTCCCTTCAGGTCGCGCAGCAGCATGTGCCAGCCGTCCGGATAGACGGCCACCACGTGACGCCCGCCCGCCCCGAAATCCTGGAGCGCCCGCTTCACCGGCTTGGGCGGCAGAACCTGCTCGTGCGCGCCGTAGAGGACCAGGGAGGGCACCTCCAGCCGGGCGCAGGCGCTCAGCGCCGAGCCCATCAGGTCGGTCAGCCCCTCCAGCGCATCCACGCGCGAACCCTTGATGACCAGCGGGTCGCGGCCCAGGGCGCGCAGCATCTCGATGTTGTCGGACGCCTGGATCTTGAGATCCCTGGGGGGATGCACCACGAAGCCGGGCACCAGGTTGTAGCTGAGCCACAGCGCCGCCCGCGGGAAGAAGCCCATGACCTCCCGCCCCCAGACGGCGGGGGCGACCAGGATGGTGCCGGCCACCTCCGGGGCATCCTTCCCGGCCATGGCGGTCAGCACCACTGCACCCCCCATGCTCTCGCCCAGCAGATAGACGGGCACGCCGGGGTGGCGGGCGCGCAGCTGCGCCACCGCCGTGCCCAGGTCGGCGACGAGCGTCGGCGTGCCGGGCCAGATGCCGCGGTCGCGGGTGGCCCCGAAGCCGCGCTGGTCGTAGGCATAGGTGGCGATGCCGTGGGCGGCGAAGAACCGGCCCGCCCCCTCGAAGGCGTTGGAATAGTCGTTGTAGCCGTGCAGGGCGACCACCAGGGCCTGCGCCCGGCCGTCGGCCGGCAGCCAGGAGCGCAGCGGCAGCTCGAACCCGTCGGCGGTGATGATCGCGTTCCCGGCCAGCCGGGGCTGGGTGATGGAGGCGCCCATGGGCTGGAAGCTGGCGGTGCATCCGCCCAGCATCAGGCCGGCACCCAGGATCACGGCGGCGGCGCGGCGGACGGCCTCACGAGGCATCATGGGCTCCCGTCCCCGCATGCGCGCCGCCGGTGAGCTGGAGGAAGATGTCCTCCAGGTCGGACTCCTCGGTGCTGAGATCGACGATCCCGAGCCCGGCCGCCGCCACCGCCGCGAGGATCGCGTCGACCCGGTGCCGGCTGGGCTGGTAGCGGATCACCAGGCGGCGCGGATCCGCCAGTTCGGCGGTGAAGCCGTCGAGCGACGGCGGCACCGCGCCCAGCTCCTGGTCGACCTGCACGGTCAGCGCCTTGGCGTCCACCCGGCGCAGCAGGTCCGCCGTCGGCTCGCACGCCACCACCGTTCCGTGGTTGATGATGGCGATGGTGTCGCACAGCTCCTCCGCCTCCTGGAGATAATGGGTGGTCAGCAGCACCGTCGTGCCGGCGCGGTTCAGCCGGCGGACATGCTCCCACAGCTGTATGCGCAGTTCCACATCCACGCCCGCGGTGGGCTCGTCGAGCACCAGCACCGGCGGGCTGTGCACCATGGCCTTGGCCACCATCAGCCGCCGCTTCATGCCGCCCGACAGCGAGCGGGCGTAGGCGTCCGCCTTGTCCCGCAGGCCGACCGCCTCCAGCAGCTCCTCGGTGCGCCGCTCGCGCTTGGGCACCCCGTAGAGGCCGGCCTGCAACTCCAGCATCTCGCGCGGGGTGAAGAAGGGGTCCATGTTCAGTTCCTGCGGCACGACGCCGATCGAGGCGCGCGCCTGGCGCGGATGCGCGTCGATGTCGGTGCCCCAGATGTCGACCGTGCCTGCGGTCTTGTTGACCAGCCCGGCCAGGATGTTGATGAGGGTGGACTTGCCCGCCCCGTTCGGCCCCAGCAGCCCGAACAGAGAGCCGCGCGGAATCGCCAGGTCGATTCCCTTCAGCGCGTGCTTCGGCCCGGCCTTGCCGGCGGAGTTGTAGATCTTGGTGAGGCCCCGCACCTCGACGGCGTGCGCCGGCAGGTTGACGGGTTTCAGGGAAGTGTACGCAACCATGGGCGTCGCAGCGTGGCCTTTCCGGGTCTGATCCCTGTTCAATCCCTTGATCCGCGTGGCGCGTTGGGTATCATCCGGCCGCGCGTGCCTCATACGACAGGCATCTTAACGATGGCGTTATCGCGCGAGTGTGTCAAAAGGGAGGATGTCTGCCATGCAGCCGGTCGAGACCATCGCCGTGGAAACCTTGACCGTCGGGTGCGACGGCGGCGGTGGCGCGCTGGGCCATCCGCTGGTCTATCTGACGCTGAGCCATGAGGGCCGCGCCGAATGCCCCTACTGCTCGCGCCGCTACGTGCTGAAGGAAGGCGCCGGGTTGGGCAGCCACGGCCATTGAGTCGAGCCGACGCGCCGAGCCGACGCGCCGAACGGGACGCCGATCCATAGGATGCATGAAGGGGCCGGAGCGATCCGGCCCCTTTTTCCGTTTTCCCGGCCGCCCGGCTTCCAGGTTGCGCCTGGCCCCTTCACCACAATTGATAAAGGGTAGAAAGTTCCGCCTTGACCTGCGTTGCGAACCTGTCATTTACTTTTTCGCGACGCAATATGGCACCCACATCGCAATCGATCGTTCGAGCTTCAATATGTTTTTCCCTGATGGTGCCGCTCTTGTATCAGAAAAGGCGCACTTCATGAGCCAAGAGACGGAAGAGCAGTACAGAAGCATTTTTGAGAACGCGATCGAGGGCATTTATCAAACGACGGTTGACGGACGTTACCTGCGGGTCAATCCGGCGTTGGCACGGATCTACGGGTACGACTCGCCGGACGACCTGACCGCCAACCTGACGGACATCGCCGGCCAGCTCTACGTCGATCCCGGCAAGCGCGAGGCCTTCGCCCGCCTGATGGCCGAGCGGGACGTCGTGCAGCATTTCGAGGCGCGGGTCTTCCGCCGCGACGGCTCGATCATCTGGATCGCCGAGAACGCGCGCTGCGTGCGCGACTCCGCCGGGCGCATCCGCTATTACGAAGGCACCGTCCAGGACATCACCGAGCGCAAGCAGCACGAGGAGAAGATCCGCCTCCTCGCCACCGTGTTCGAGAGCGTGGCCGACGGCATCCTGATCGTCGAGCCCAACCTGACGGTGCAGGCGGTCAACCCGGCCTATGAGGCGATGACCGGCTTCCAGCGCGAGGAGCTGCTGGGCCGCCCGCTGGTCCTCTTCGCCCCGGGCTCGCACGAGCGCCTCTTCATCGAGGACATCTGGCAGGGCGCGCGGGCGACCGGCCGCTGGCAGGGCGAGGTCACCAGCTTCCGCCATTCCGGCGACGCCTTTGCGGCGTCGCTGTCGGTGACGGCGGTGCGCGCGCCGGGCGGAGCGCTGGAGCATTACGTGCTGACCCTGGCCGACATCAGCCAGCGCAAGCACCAGGAGCACCAGATCCGCTACCAGGCCAGCTTCGACCGCCTCACCGACCTGCCCAACCGCTGGCTGGTCTGCGAACGGCTGGAGGAGGCGATCCTGCGCGCCCAGCGCACCCACACCAAGGTCGCCGTGGCCTTCCTCGACCTCAACCGCTTCAAGCAGGTCAACGACACGCTGGGCCACCATGCCGGCGACGCGCTGCTGAAGCTGGTCGCCAGACGGCTGCGCAACTGCACCCGCGTGACGGACACCGTGGGCCGGCTGGGCGGCGACGAGTTCCTGATCGTGGGGCCGGACGCCGCCGACCGCGCCGCCGGCGCCCGGCTGGTGGAAAAGGTGCTCTATTCCATGGCGGAGCCCTTCGCCGTCCACAACCAGGAGCTTTTCTGCGGCGCCTCCATCGGCCTCGCCTTCTTCCCGGACGACGGCGAGACCGCCGACCAGCTTCTGCGCAACGCCGACCTCGCCATGTACCACGCCAAGCGCAACCCGGAGCGCAAGTACGTCTTCTACGAGACCGGGATGCGCGAACGGTCGGGCTTCACGCTGGGGCTGGAGAGCGACCTGCGCCGCGCCGCCGGCACCGGCGAGGAGTTCGAGCTGCACTTCCAGCCCAAGGTCACCCTGCCCCACCGCCGCGTCATCGGCGCCGAAGCGCTGATCCGCTGGCGCCACCCCACGCGCGGCCTGGTCAGCCCCGCCGAGTTCATCCCCCTCGCCGAGGAGACCGGCCTGATCTGGGAGATCGGCGCCTGGACCCTGCGGGAGGCATGCCAGCGGCTGGCCGGATGGATCGCGGCGGACCTGGACGTCGCCTCGGTCTCGGTGAACCTGTCGCCGCGCCAGTTCCAGGACGCCCGCCTCGCCAGCTTCGTGCGCGCCGTGGTGGACTCCACCGGCGTGCCGCCCGAGCGGCTGGAGCTGGAACTGACCGAGGGCGCCATGATCGGCGACATCGAGAAGGCCGTCACCATCCTCTACGAGCTGAAGGACATCGGCGTGCGCCTGTCCATCGACGATTTCGGCACCGGCTATTCGTCGCTGGCCTACCTGAAGCGTTTTCCCATCGACACGCTGAAGATCGACCGCAGCTTCGTGCGCGACATCGTGAAGTCCGCCACCGACCCGGCCATCGTCAGCACCATCGTGAGCCTCGCCGACAGCCTGGGCTTCGACACCATCGCCGAGGGGGTGGAGACCGAGGAGCAGGCCGAGATGCTGCACCGCCAGCGCTGCACCCGGATCCAGGGCTTCCTCATCAGCCGCCCGCTGGACCCCGGCTCCTTCGAGCGTTTCGTCGCCGAGGGCCGCGCCGGGGCGTGATACGGACGGCGGGTTACGGCGCGGGCACCCCGTCCCCGTGCGCCGCCGGCTCGTCCAGCATCGAATCGAGCGCGCGGATGAGGTCCTCGATCCGGTAGGGCTTGGGCAGGAGGCGCAGGCCGTCCGCCTGCGCGATGTCCTTGCTGTAGCCGGTGGTGAGCAGGACCGGCATCCCCGGGCGCAGCCGCACCGCCTCGCGCGCCAGATCGAGGCCGTTGAGCGCCCCCGGCATCACCACGTCGCTGAAGAGGAGATCGAGGCGCCCCGGCCCCGCCAGCAGGGGCAGCGCCGCGTCGGCGTTCGGCACCCCGGTCACCGTGTAGCCCGCGTCCTCCAGCGCCGCCGCCACCGTGGCGGCGACCACCGGGTCGTCCTCCACCAGCAGGACATGCCCGCCCCGGCTGGACAGCCCGGCCACCGGCCGCGCCTCCTCAGCGCCGCCGGGGGGCACCGCCGAACGGCGAAGGAGCAGAACCACCGTGGTGCCCGCCCCGGGCCGGCTGTCGATCCAGGCGGCACCCCCGGACTGGGCCACGAGGCCGTAGACCTGGCTCAGCCCCAACCCGGTGCCCTTGCCGACCTCCTTGGTCGTGAAGAACGGATCGAAGGCGCGGGCCGCCACCTCGGGCGTCATGCCGGCGCCGGTGTCCGACACCGACAGCCGCACGAAATCGCCGGTCAGCCCGGAGGGGTCGCCCTCCCCCAGCGTGACGTTGACGGCGCGGATGGTCAGCGCGCCGCTTCCCGGCATGGCGTCGCGGGCGTTGGCCGCCAGATTGATGAGCGCCATTTCGAACTGGGTGGGATCGACCGCCACAGGCCACAGCCGGGGGGCGAAATCGGTCACCAGGCGGATGTCGGCGCGCAGCGCCCGGGCCAGCAGGTCGGACATCCCCAGCACCCGGTCGCGCACGTCGACCGGCTCCGGCCGCAGCGCCTGTCGGCGGGAGAAGGCCATCAGCTGGCGCACCAGCTTGGCCCCGCGGTCCACCGCCTGCTGGCCGGCGTCGATCAGCGGCCGGAGCTGCGGTTCGGCGCTGCGCCGGGCGATCAGCGTGAGGCAGCCGGCGAGCGCCTGCAACAGATTGTTGAAGTCGTGGGCGATGCCGCCGGTGAGCTGGCCCAGCGCCTCGACCTTCTGCGCCTGGCGCAGCCGCTCCTCCACCGCGGCGCGCTGCTCGGCCTCGCGCTTGAGCGCGAGCAGGGCGGACCGTTCGGACTGGAAGCCGCGCAGGGCGAGCCAGGAGGTGGCCAGCAGGACCAGCCCCGCGAGGGCGGCCACCACGCCGTAGGCGATGACGTTCCGATGCCAGCGCGCGAACACGACGTCGTGCTCCACGCCGAAGCCGATGAACAGGGGAAACGTCCCGACGGCCCGATAGGCATAGAAGCGTTCCTTGCCGTCGGTGGCGGACACCGCGGAGAAGAAACCGCCCGCGGGCTGGCGCGCGAACTGGCGCATCATGGGGCTGTCCGGAGGGAAGGGCCGGTTCGAGTCGCGGAACGGGGAACGGACGAGCACCGCGCCGTCGGCGCGCACCAGGATGGCGACGCCGTCCATGGGCGGGCTGGCCTGGGCGAAGAATTGGGCGAAATACTCCGGTGAGACGGCCACGTGGATGATTCCGTCGAAGCGGCCGTCCGCCGTCGTCCGCCGCCGGCTCACCGCGAAGGAGGCGATGTTGGTGGCGCGGCCCGTGAAGGACTCGCTGACGTGGAGGCCGGCGTCCCGCTCCTGCTGCACCCGGAAGAAGCTGCGGTCGCCGATGTCGGTGCCCGGCATGAAGGGCTTGCTTCCGGCCCGCACCGCGCCGGCGGCGTCGGTGATCCAGATCGAGACCACCTGGTCGAGCGGCTCGTTGAGCCGGGCCAGATAGGCGCTGGTGGCCGGGGACGCGATCTCGTCCCAGCCCAGGTCGCGGACGCGCTCGTCGATCCGGCCCAGCACGAGGTCGTGGGTCTCGAACACCTTGCGCGCGTGCTCGTGCAGGACGGCGACGGTCCGGGTGATCGACTCCTCCGCCTCGCGGCGCACGTCGCCGTGATTGTGCCAGGCAGCGGCGGCGAACAGGAGCGCCGGGACCAGCAGGGCGGAGGCAAGAAGCCCCCGGTGGAGGACGAGGGAGCGGAGGTCATGGCGCATGGGGGGAGCCTAGCGGCGATGGCGGGGACGCCGCCACCTTTCCTTTGCGCCGATACGGCGCGCTGACCAAAGGCGCCGAAGCGGCGCGCCGCCTCCGCCCCTCGACTCCGGCCGCACCTTCGGCCATGGTAGCGCCCGATCAGGGGAACGAGACGCGCCATGCCCGACGAACACGCCGCCGACACCGCCATTGCGCCCGCCGCCGCCGCCGCCGGCGACGGCAGCAACCTCTATCTCGTGGACGGGTCGGGCTTCATCTTCCGCGCCTTCCACGCCCTGCCCATGCTGAACCGGCCGGACGGCACGCCGGTGAACGCCGTGCTGGGCTTCTCCAACATGCTGCTGAAGCTGCTGGCCGACCTCAAGGCCGAGGCGGTGGCGGTGGTCTTCGATTCCAAGCGGCTGAACTTCCGCAACGACTTCTATCCCGACTACAAGGCCAACCGGCCGGACCCGCCGGAGGAGCTGCGGCCGCAGTTCGCCCTGATCCGCGAGGCGACGGAAGCCTTCTGCCTGCCCTGCCTGGAGCTGGAGGGCTACGAGGCCGACGACCTGATCGCCACCTACGCGCGCCTCGCCGTCGATGCCGGGCGCGCCGTCACCATCGTGTCCTCCGACAAGGATCTGATGCAGCTGGTCCGGCCGGGCGTGCGCATGTTCGACCCGCTGAAGAACAAGACGATCGGCCCCGGCGAGGTGCAGGAGAAGTTCGGCGTTTCCCCGGACAAGGTGGTCGACGTGCAGGCGCTCGCCGGCGACAGCGTCGACAACGTGCCGGGGGTGCCCGGCATCGGCGTGAAGACGGCCGCCCAGCTCATCACCGAATACGGCGACCTGGAGTCGCTGCTGGCCCGGGCCGGCGAGATCAAGCAGCCGGCCCGCCGCCAGAAGCTGATCGACTTCGCCGAGCAGGCCCGCGTCTCCCGCCGCCTCGTCCAGCTCGACGACCGGGTGCCGGTGCCCAAGCCCCTGGACGAGCTGCGGGTGCGCGAGCCCGACCACCAGAAGCTGATTGATTTCCTGCGCGCCCAGGGCTTCCGCACCATCGTCGCGCGCGTCGAGGCGGAGATGCGCAAGGACGGCACCATCGCCGACGGCGCGGCGCCGGCGCCGGCCCCGGCCCCGGCTCCCGCCGCGGCCGGCGCGCCCCCGGCCTCCCCCGCGCTTGCGC
>JAEZHQ010000528.1 GCA_023416455.1 Pseudomonadota bacterium
GAGGTGCTGCGCGACCTGACGGCCCGGGCGGCCGAATTGGCCGCCGCCGCGGTGGCGCGGGACCGCGGTCCGCCGCCCGCCCGCTGGTGCGTGCTGGCCCTGGGCTCGGCCGGGCGGGGCGAGACGCTGCTGGCGTTCGACCAGGACAACGCGCTGGTCCATGCCGGCGGGGAGGGCGACGACCCCTGGTTCGCCGATCTGGCGGAGCGGATGTGCGCCACGCTGGAGGCCGCCGGGGTGCCGCGCTGCCGAGGCGGCGTGATGGCGGTGAACCCGCTGTGGCGGCACGGGCTGGACGGATGGCGGACCCAGGTCCGCCGCTGGATCGCCGCCGCCGGTCCGCAGGACCTGCTGGAGGTGGATGTCTTCTTCGACTTTGCCGCGGTGTTCGGCGAGCGCGGTCTGGCCGACTCCCTGCGCGCCGAGGCACTGGCGCTGGCTCGCGACGCCGGCTTCCTCATGAATCTGGGGGCGCGGCTTGAGCAGGCGGCGCCGCCGCTCTCCCTGTTCGGCGGCTTCCGCACCCGGGACGGGCGGGTGGACCTGAAGCTCGGCGCCCTTTGGCCGGTCGCCGCGGGGGCGCGGGTGCTGGCGCTGCGCCACGGCGTGGCCGACACCGGCACCATGCTGCGGCTGGAACGGCTGGCTGGGCTCGGCGTGCTGGAGGCGGGTGACCGGGAGGCGCTCGGCGGGCTGTTCACGCTCGCCCAGCGCCTTGTGCTCGCCCAGCAGATCGCTGATGCCGCGGCAGGGCTGCCGCCCGGCCCGTGCGTGGACGTCACCCGGCTCGACCGATCGGCCCGGCGGGGCCTGCGCGAGGCGCTCAAAGCGGTGACGCTGGTGGCTGATATGGTGCGGGAGGGGCTGTGCCGCGGCACCCCCGGACCGGCCCTGGCCGACCCGCCGCACGGCTGGGACGGTGGGGGAGACGGTGGGGGAGACGGTGGTGCGGGGTGGCGCTGAAGGCCCGCCGTCCCGGAACTGAAAACGGCGGACCCGCCTGGGATCCGCCGTTCGCTCGGGGAGGGACGCCCGCGCCGGCCGGGACCGCGATCCCGGCCGGCGCGGAGCGCGGTCCGCCTTAGAAGCGGTAGCCGACGCCCACGCCGACCAGCCACGGGTCGAGGCGGACGCTGGAGGTGACCGGGACGCCGAGGTTGGTCTGGGCGGTCACATCGGTCTTCAGGAAGATCTTCTTGACGTCGAAGTTGAGCGACCAGTTGCCGACCAGCGCCACGTCCACGCCGGCCTGGAGGGCCCAGCCGAACTTGTTCTTGTAGTCGGTTTCGGTGACGGCGATGCCGTTGGCGTTGACGGAGTTGGCCGCGTCTTCCTTGTAGAAGAGGGTGTAGTTGACGCCGGCGCCGATGTAGGGGCTGACGCGCTCCTTCGGGAAGAAGTGGTACTGGACGGTCAGCGTCGGCGGCAGCAGCGACACCTTGCCGACATCGACGCTGCTGCCCAGCGCCGAGCTGAAGGAGCTGTTCATGACGCCCTTGACCCGGTGGCGGCTGGTGCCGGCGATCAGCTCGGCGGCGATGTTGTCGGTGAAGAAGTAGGTGAAGTCGAGTTCGGGAATGTAGTCGTTGTCGACCTCGGCCTCGCCGATGCCCGCGTTGACCGGCGCACCGGCATACAGCGAGCCCTTTTCCTGCGGCATGACGGCCAGGGCGCGGCCACGGATCAGAATGTCGCCAGCGGACTTTCCTTTGAAGTCCTGGGCCAGCGACGGGGAGGAAACGGCAGCAAGGGCCGTGGTCGCCAGCAGGGCGGCGGCGGCGCGCTTCAGGACGGTCATAGGGCTCGCTCCAGGCATAGATTAGTTATTGCTCAAATTTCGGCATTGCCTGAAGGTGTATTACCAGACTTCTTGTAGGGTTGCCACACGGCTGCAACCAATCCGGCCCAGTGCGGCGCCTTTGCAACAGCGACGAGATGTCGCATGGACGGACTCGCTCAGCGGGTCGGGGATGCGGACGGGGCGGGTGTCTGCTGGGGAAGCTGCGCGATGCAGTTCTGCACGATGGTGTAGCATTGGCCGAGTCCCGACCCGTAGCTCGACCCGCCGCCATAGACCACCCGTTCGACCGATCCGTTGCGCAGCGTGAAGGTGGCCTCGCAGTCGACGGTGGAGATGTCGCCGGCATAGGTGGGCCAGCCCGGCCCATAGCCGTAGCGCGGCCCCCAGTAGCCGCCGTAGCCGCCCCAGCCGGGATAGGAGACGAGGCGCCGGCTGTCGTAGGTGAAATACTCCAGGTTGCCGACGGACGCCTGCCGCTCCGGGACGCCGGCGCAGGACAGCAGCGCCTGCTTGGACATGCCGACCAGCGCGCTCTGCGCGTACATCGCCTGTTCCGCCGCGGGGTTGGCGCAAGCGCCCACGGCGCCGACCACCAGCGCCCAGCGGCCCATCATCCAAAGCGAACGGCTGCTCATGGTCGGATCCTCCGCGATGCCCGCCCTGGGCGGGATGGTTCTCAGTCCCGCCACAGGCGGGTGGGGGCCAGGTCGTCCGGCCGCAGGCCGAGGGCGGTGAGTTCCGGCGGCAGCCCGCCGCCGGTGGCCAGAGCCGCGGCGGCCCGGCCCATGGCCGGTGCCGTCTGGATTCCGTAGCCGCCCTGGCCGGCCAGCCAGAAGAAGCCCCCGACCTGCGTGTCGAAACCGACCACCGGCACCTTGTCGGCGACGAAGCTGCGCAGGCCCGCCCATTTCCGGGTGAGCTTGTGAACGGAGAAAAGGGCGGCCTGTTCCACACGGTGGATGGCGACGGCGACGTCCAGCTCCTCCGGCTGCACATCGCAGGGCTCCATCGGCGTCTCGTCGGCCGGGGAGATCAGCAGGCGTCCGCCCTCGGGCTTCATGTAGAAGCCTTCGTCGACGTCGATGACCATCGGCCAGCGGTTCAGGGCGTGCGCCCCGGCGCGCCCGGCGGTCGCCGCATCGGCGAAGACGGGGTCGACGGTGACGGCGGTGCGCCGCTTGGGCACCAGGCCGATCGGCCGCAGCCCGGCCAGCGCCGCCAGCCGGTCGGCCCAGGCGCCGGCGGCGTTGACCAGCACCGGGGCGGCGAAGAGCCCAGCCGTGGTCTGCGCCACCCACAGCCCGTCGCGGCGATGAAGTCCGGTCACGGCGGCGCCGGTCACCAGGCGGCCGCCCCGAGCCTTCACGCCGCGCAGGCAGCCCGTGTGGATGGCGTGGACATCGATGTCCATGGCCTCCGGTTCCCACACCGCCCCGGCCACATAGTCGCCGCGCAGGAAGGGCGCACGGTCCAGCGCGCGGCCGGCGTCGAGGCGCTCCACCGACGGCGTCAGCCGCCGCCCTTCGGCGAAGGCGGCGTCGAGCGCCGCCCTCTGGTCGTCGCGGCCGATCAGCAGGACGCCGCGCGGGGTCAGCAGCGGATGCTCGGCGAAACCCTCCGGCGGGGCGGTGTAGAAGTCCCAGCTCGCCACCGTCAGGGCGCGGACCACGGCATGCCCGTAGGTCTGGCTGTAGAGCGCCGCCGACCGGCCGGTGGCGTGGTAGCCGGGCTGCTCCTCCCGCTCCAGGACGATCACCGTGCCGGACGCCGCCAGCTCGTAGGCCGCCGAAGCGCCGGCCATGCCGGCCCCGACCACCAGGAAATCCGCGCTCTGCATGGGGTCCCCCTCCTCAATCCGTCCGGCCGGATGTCCGCCGTGCCGGAGCCCTGTCCGTCGTGAACCGTTACACCGTTTCGAACGGGTGGGGGCGTTGGACGCCCCAAAAGCGGGAGCGGGGCTCGTGGGGCGGGGTGGGGCCGGGGAAGCGCGCTCCGCATCATCGAACCGGGCGCCGGCGCCCGTTCAACGGCGGCTTCCGCCGCGCTCCCGCGCCGGTCAGGCCGCGCCGCGCAGCTCCTCGGCGGCGTGCAGGTCGACGCTGACCAGCTGCGAGACGCCGCGCTCGGCCATGGTGACTCCGAACAGGCGGTCGACGCGGGCCATGGTCAGTCGGTGGTGGGTGATGACCAGGAAGCGGGTGTGCCCCTCGCGCGCGATGTCGTCCACGAGGTCGCAGAAGCGGCCGACGTTGGCCTCGTCCAGCGGCGCGTCCACCTCGTCCAGCACGCAGATCGGCGCGGGGTTGGAGCGGAACACCGCGAACAGAAGCGACAGCGCGGTCAGCGCCTGCTCGCCGCCCGAAAGCAGGGAGAGGACCTGGAGCTTCTTGCCCGGCGGGCTGGCGTAGATCTCCAGGCCGGCCTGGAGAGGGTCCTCGGCGTTGACCAGCTCCAGATGCGCCTTGCCGCCGCCGAACAGCCGGATGAACAGCTCCTGGAAGTTGCGGTTGACGACGCTGAAGGAGGCGACCAGCCGTTCGCGGGCCTCGCGGTTCAGGCTGGCGATGCCCTGGCGCAGGCGGGCGATGGCGCTGACCAGATCCTCGCGCTCGGTGCGCAGACCGTCGATCTGCTGCTCCAGCTCGTTCGCTTCGATCTCGGCGCGGAGGTTCACCGGCCCCATGCTCTCGCGCTCGCGCGTCAGCTTGTCGAGGCGGGCCTCGATGGCCGCGGCGTCGGGAAGCGACTCGTCGGGGTCGAGGCCGGCGGCGGCGCGGGTGTCGGCGGGGTGGCAGTTCAGCCGCTCGGCGATGCGTTCGGTCAGCGTCCGGCCGGTCTGGACGGCGGTGGAGACCGCGGCCTCGGCGTGGGCCCGTGCCTCGCGCGCGTCGGCAAGGTCGGACTCGGCCTGCTTGAGCGCCGCCTCGGTGGCGGCCAGCCGCGCCTCGGCCTCGGCGAGCGCGCTGGCGGCGCGATTGCGCGCACGCTCGGCCTCGGCGATCCGTCCGAGCAGATCCTGGCGGTCGGCCTCGATGGCGGCGGGGCGGCTCTGCAACTGGTTCAGCTCGGCCTCCGCGGCGGCGGCGCGCTCGCGCAGCTCGGCGACGCGGCCGCCGGCCCCGGCCGAGCGGGTGTCCCAGGAGGCGATCTCCTGAGCGATCGCGGCGAGGCGCTGGCGGCGGGCTTGGGCCTCGCGGGTCAGCCGGTCCAGCGCGTTCTGCCGCTCGGCCAGCACGGCGCGGCGTTCGGCCAGCACGGCGCGCTGCTCGTTGACGGCGTCGCGGCCGGCGCGGGCG
>JAEZHQ010000563.1 GCA_023416455.1 Pseudomonadota bacterium
CGCTTCATCTTCCCCAACCTGTCGCTGGCGGTGACCCACGGCGCGCTGCTCAGCGTGCAGACCTACGACCCGCTCGACGCCGGGCGCCTGTCGCTGCGCCACCGCCTGTTCCTGGCGCCGAGCCGCAAGCCGGGCGCCGCCGGGGGGGCGGCCTGGCGCAGCGTGGCGGACAGCCTGCGGGCCTTCAACCGGCAGGTCCTGGACGAGGACCGGCAGGCCGCGGAGAGCGTCCACCGCGGCAGCCGGCAGGTGGGGGACCGGCCGCCCGTCCCCGGCCTGGCCGAGGACCGCATCGTCGCCTTCCACGCCGCCTATCTGGCCCGCATGGGGGAGGCGCGATGACCGCCCCCGCCCATCCCTTCACGCTCGACGGGCGCCACATCCTGGTCACCGGCGCCTCGGCCGGCATCGGGCGGGCGACGGCGGTGCTGGCGGCCCGGCTCGGCGCCCGGGTCACGCTGAACGGGCGCGACCCGGCGCGGCTGGCCGGGACGCTGGCGCTGCTGGCCGGGGAGGGGCACCGGACCGCCCCCTTCGACCTCGCCGACAGCGACGCCGTCCCCGGCTGGGTCAAGGCCCAGGCGGCGGCGGGCGGCCCTTTCGACGGGCTGGCCCATTGCGCCGGCCTCCAGGCCGGCAAGCCGGTGCGCGGCGTCGACCGCGCCTTCTTCGACCAGATCCTGCACGCCAACCTGCTGAGCGCGCTGGCGCTCGCCCGCGGCTTCCGGCAGAAGGGCTGCCACCCCGGGCCGGAGGGCGGGCGCTGGGGCGCGATGGTCCTGGTGTCCTCGGTGGCGGCGGAGGTCGGCCAGCCCGGCAACGTGGTCTATTCCGCCGCCAAGGGCGGACTGGTCTCGGCGGTGCGCGGCCTCGCCATGGAGTTCCTGCGCGACGGCATCCGGGTCAACGGCGTCGCCCCGGCGATGGTCGAGACGCCGATGATGGAGCGCTTCCGCCAGACCACCACCGCCGAGCAGTTCGCCGCCATCCGCGCCGCCCATCCCATGGGCTTCGGCCAGCCGGAGGACGTGGCGGCGGCCATCGCCTTCCTGCTGTCGGACGCCGGCCGCTGGATCAACGGCGTGACGCTGCCGGTGGACGGCGGCTATCTCGCCCGCTAGCCTCGGAGCGGACCGCGTGGAACCGGATTCGATGTGAAGCGTGAATCCGCTCGCAAAACAAAAGCATAGATCGTCGTGCGTTGCAGAACGGACGCACGACGCTCCAGGCTATGGAGATCCGATGTTCCGCTTCCGCCACCCCGTTCCGGACGATGCCGAGATGCTTCTGCGCTGGCGCACGGATCCGGCGATCACCCGCTTCATGTTCACCGACATCACGGACCCCGACGTGGAACGCCAGCGCGCCTGGCTGCTTGCGATGGAGCGGCGCCGGGACTTCCGCCACTTCGTGATCGAGCACGAGGGCCGGCCCGTCGGCTACCTGTCCTACTCCGACATCGACTGGACGCACCGGCGCTGCACCTCGGGGTCCTACATCGCCGAGGAGCGGGACCGCCGGCGGATCGCCGGCTTCCTGCACTGCTTCATCATGGACTACTGCTTCTACGGGATGGGGATGAACAAGCTCGTCAACCATTTCATGGAGGGAAACGATGGAGTGATCCGCATTCAGCGCGTTCTCAAGGCCCGCCAAGTCGGCGTTCTCCGGGAGCATGTCCTCAAGGACGGCCGGTTCCACGACGTCCTCGTCTTCGAGACGCTGAAAAGCGAGTGGGAGACGCACCCCCGGCCCTTCTCCCGGGAGGCCACGCTGGCCGCCTTCCCGGAATAGCTGTCTTGTGCGAAGAGGATCGGTCGGCGTCTTTACCGATCATTTGACCAATCCGCGCAAGACGCGCTATCCGGCGGTGGTCGGAGGGCGCCAGCGGCGCGGATATCAGGAAAGGGACCCCGGTGCGACCTGAAGAAGCCCTGGCGGACATCGATGTGGCCGTTCTGGCCGGCGGGCTCGGCACACGCATCCGCGGTGTGCTGGGCGACACGCCCAAGGTGCTGGCCCCCATCGCGGGCCGGGCCTTCCTCGGCCATCTCCTGGACTACCTCTCGGCCTACGGCACGCGGCGGGTGGTGCTCTGCCTGGGGCACCTCGCCGACCGCGTGACCGCCTGGCTGGCGCAGGGGGACACCCACCGCACGCTCGACGTCGTCTGCCAGATCGAGCCGCGCCCGCTGGGCACCGCCGGGGCCCTGGGATACGTGCGCAAGGAGCTGCGCTCCGGCACCGTCCTGGTGATGAACGGCGACAGCTTCCTCGACGCCGACCTGCGCGCCTTCGTCGCCTCCCACCGCTTATCAGGGGCGGAAGCGTCGGTCCTGTGCGTCGAGGTGGAGGACGCCTCCCGCTTCGACCGCGTCGAGGTCGGCGCCGACGGCCGCATCCGCCGCTTCGCCGGGAAGGCCCCCGGCGGCGGCACCATCAACGCCGGGGTCTATCTGTTCTCCGCGGCCTTCCTCGACCGTCTCGCCGCCGGCGGCGCCACCGCGCTGGAACGCGACGTGCTGGAGAAGGCGCCGCCCGGGTCGCTGCACGCCCATGTGGCCAAGGCCCGTTTCGTCGACATCGGAACGCCTGAGAGCCTGGCCGCCGC
>JAEZHQ010000234.1 GCA_023416455.1 Pseudomonadota bacterium
GCCCGCAAGCGCCCCGGGACCACGCCGCCGGGGGCGCGCCGGCTGGCCGAGGCCACCGCCGCCCTTCAGACCATGCGCGGGGCGGTGCGCGGTGCGCTCGCCCGGTTCGAGGAGGCATCGGCCTGCCCCGACCGGCTGGGCGGCCTGGGCTTCGCGGTCGCCATGAACGCCCTGAAGCTGTCGGCGGCGGAGATGGTGGTGGGCATCGTCGGGCAGGCGATGCTGGTCGCCGGCCTGTCCGCCTACCGCAACGACGGCCCCTACAGCCTGTGCCGCCACCTGCGCGACGCCCATTCGGCCCCGTTGATGATCAGCAACGACCGCATCCTGGGCAACACGGCCAGCCTTCTGCTGGCGCACAAGGACAACGCCTCACTCTTCGGATGACCATGGACACGCACGCTGGATTTCGCGACGCGCTGATCGGCCAGGGGCTGCTCATTCCCACGGGCGTGGACGGGCTCTACGGCCGCAGCGGCGTCTTCGAGGAGGTCGTGGACCGCTTCGACGCCCTCGTCTCCGCCTGGGGCCGCGACGCCGGGGCCGAGGTGATGCGCTTCCCCCCGGCGCTCGCCCGCCACCATTTCGAGCGCAGCGGGTATCTGAACAGCTTCCCGCATCTGGCCGGCACCATCCACAGCTTCACCGGCGACGAGCGCGCCCACCAGACCATGCTGCGCCGGCTGGAGGCGGGGGAGGACTGGACCGAGGGGCAGGCGGCGACCCGGCTGGTCATGACGCCGGCCGCCTGCTACCCCGTCTACCCGACGCTGGCGCAGCGCGGCCCGCTGGGCGCGCAGGGCGCGCTGGCCGACGTCTGCTCCTACTGCTTCCGCCACGAGCCCTCGCTGGATCCGGCGCGCCTCCAGCTGTTCCGGATGCGGGAGTATGTGCGTCTGGGCACCGCGGCCCAGGTGACGGACTTCCGGCAGGACTGGCTGGAGCGGGGGCGGGCGCTGATGGAATCGCTGGCCCTGCCGGTGACGGTCGAGCTTGCCAACGACCCCTTCTTCGGGCGAGCGGGGCGCATGCTGTCGGCCAGCCAGCGCGACCAGGGGTTGAAGTTCGAGCTGCTGGTGCCCATCACGTCCGAGGACCGGCCCACCGCCTGCCTCAGCTTCAACTACCACCAGGACCATTTCGGCCTGCTCTGGGACATCCGCGACGGCGAGGGCGGGGTCGCCCACACCGCCTGCGTCGGCTTCGGCATGGAGCGGGTGGCGCTCGCCCTGTTCCGCCACCATGGGCTGGACCCGCGCGGCTGGCCGGCAGCGGTGCGCGCCGTCCTGTGGGGGTGAGCCGCCCATGCCCGCCCTGTCCCTGCCGCCGCCGGCCCCCGGCCCGGCCCGGCCCGACCCGGCCGGCCCGGAGCGCGTCTGGCCCGAGACCAACTGCTACACCGACCTGTGGCTGACGCTTCTGCGGGCGCTGGGGCGGGAGCCGCGGGCGGCGCTGTCCTTCACCGTCGCCCAGGACTTCGAAGGCGACCAGTTCACCTTCTTCAAGGTGCCGCCCGAGGATCTGCGCGCGCTTTACGGGCTGGAGGTGCAGGAGCTGGCCATCTACGACCGGGTGGAGGCGCACGCCGCGGTCCAGCTCCGGCTCGGCCGGCCGGTGCTGGTGGAGGTGGACGGCCATCACCTGCCGGACACGCGCGGCACCTCCTACCGCGCCGGGCACGTCAAGACGACCATCGCCATCCTCGGCCTGGACGAGGATGCGCGCCGTCTCGACTACATCCACAACACCGGCCGCTTCACGCTGGAGGGGGAGGATTACGACGGCCTCTTCCACCGCCGGCCGGCCGAGCGCGACCGGACGGACCGGCTGTTCCCCTATGTGGAGTTCGTCAAGCCGGCGGGGCCGGCCCTCGCCGAGGGGGAGCTGCGCGCCGCCGCGGCCGGCCGGCTCGCCGGCCATCTGGCGCGCCGGCCGGCGGTCAACCCGGTGGCCGCCTACCGCGCCGCCTTCCCGGAGCATCTGGCCGCCCTGGCCGGGCGGCCCATGGCCCATTTCCACCTCTACGCCTTCAACACGCTGCGCCAGCTCGGCGCCAACTTCGAGCTGCTGGGCGTCCATCTGCGCTGGCTGGGCGGGCCGGAGGCGGCGGCCGAATCCTGCGACGCGCTGGCCGCCTCGGCCAAGACCCTCCAGTTCCAGCTCGCCCGCGCGGTGAGCCGGCGCCGCTTCGACGACTGCGGCGCCCTGCTCGGCGGCATGGAACGCGCCTACGATCGGGCGCTCGACGCGCTGGTCCGGCGCTACGGGTGACGGCCATGGCCCGGGTCGTCTCCATCACCGGCCGCACCGTGACGCCCCTCGATGCGGGCTGGACGATGACCGTCACCGCGCCCGGCGCCTTCGCCGCGCCGCCCGCCGACGAAGGAGCGGGAGCGGGGGCGGGGGACGGACGGCACGCTCCGCCCGCCGCCGCCTGGCACCCGGCGCCGGTCCCGGGAACCGCGGCGCAGGCCCTGCGCGACGCCGGCCTGTGGTCGCTCGACGCGCCGGCCCCGCTCCACGACCGCGACGTCTGGTACCGCACCCGCCTGCGCGGCGACGGCCCGCGCACGCTGCGCCTCCATGGCCTCGCCACGCTGGCCGAGCTGTGGCTGGACGACAGCCTGCTCCTGACCTCCGACAGCATGTTCCAGGCCCATGAGGTGCCCGTCCTCCTGCGCGGCGAGCACCGGCTCCACCTCGCCTTCCGCGCCCTGGCCCCGGCCCTCGCGGATCCCGCCCTCGCCGCCCGCCACGGCCGCGGCCGTGG
>JAEZHQ010000614.1 GCA_023416455.1 Pseudomonadota bacterium
GGGTAGCTGCGGGTGGTGCGCGCGGTGTCGGTGCCGTAGGCGCGGCGGTCGCCCATCGCCCCCCAATGGGACGGCCGCGGGCCGGGAACGGGCTGGGCCTGCTCCATGTTGCGCATGTGGGGACCGGTCGGCACCATCTCCTCGTACATCCAGGCCGGGTAATCCTGCTTCTGCGCCTGCGCGGGGGCGGCGTTGACGATGGCCGCCAGGGTCGCTGCGGCCATCAGGGGAAGCGTCGCTCGGGGCATGGCTCGGGCGGCCTTTCATCCAGCTTCGGATCCAGTCCGGCATTCGACCGGAAGGCCGGCCGACCGTCCAGGGTGGAGGCGCGTTACCCAGCCGGGAGGCCGCCGCCCCACCCGTTTGCGCCGGTGCCGGGGCCGCTTGCGGCATCCCCGCCAATGCTGGTAGGACGGATGGCATGTCCGAACCACTCACCTTTCAGGGCCGCCGCCTCGATCACCGCTGGATCGAGGCGACCGCGCCCGACGCCCCCACCCTGGTCTTCCTGCACGAGGGGCTCGGCTCCGTCGGGCTGTGGCGCGATTTCCCCGACCGGGTGTGCGCCGCCACCGGATCGCCCGCGCTGGTCTATTCGCGCCTCGGCCACGGCCGCTCCGACCCGCCGTCCGGCCCGCGCGACCTCGGCTACCTGCACCACGAGGCGCTGGAGGTTCTGCCCGCCGTGCTCGACCGCTTCGGGATCGGGGCTCCCATCCTGATCGGGCACAGCGACGGCGCCTCCATCGCGCTGATCCACGCCGCCCGCTCCGGCCGGCCGGTGCGCGGCCTGGTGCTGGAGGCGCCGCACAGCTTCGTCGAGCCGGTCACGCTGGCCGGCATCCGCGAGGCCATGGAGGCCGCCCGCACCACCGACCTGATCGAGAGGCTGGACCGCCACCACGACGACGCCCGGACGCTGTTCCACGCCTGGGCCGACATCTGGCTCTCCCCGCCCTTCGCCGGCTGGACCATCGAGGCGCTGCTGCCCGCCGTCCGCTGCCCGACCCTGGTCATCCAGGGCGAAGGGGACGAGTACGGCACCCCGGAACAGGTGCACGCCATCACCCGGCAGGTCTCCGGCCCGGCCGAAGGGATGCTTCTGGCCGATTGCGGCCATACGCCGCACCGCGACCAGCCGCAGGCCGTGCTCGACGCCACCGCCGCCTTCATCCGCGCCTCATATCCAACCTCCTGATATCCATTCTCCTGATATCCAAGGCGTCAGGAGGCGGGCGGGCCGTAGAGGGTCAGGCGCACGGGTTTGCCGGTGTTGTAGTTGAAGCCCGTCAGGCGGGCCAGCCCGACCGGCTCGGCCCCGCCCAGGGCGGCGCGGAAGGCCGCCTCCTCGCGCTGGTCGACCAGGGCCAGCGCGCAGGCGCGGTCGGCGGCCAGATGGTGGGCGGCGCCCGCGCCATGGGTCAGGCGGGTGCCGGTCCCCAGCAGGAAGACCAGGCTCGGCTCGGCGTAGCCGGCCGAGGCGACCACGCTCGACGGGCACGGCTTCAGGGCGGCGACCGCGCGGGCCGCCTGGCGGCTGACCCACACCCCCTCCACCGCCGGCAGGACCGCGCCGTAGGTGCCGGCGTAGAGAAGCGCCGCCGCGGCCAGCCCGGCCCCGACGCCGGCCCCCGGCCGCCGCCGGGCGAACAGGCGCACGGCCAGCGCGTAGAGGACGAGCACGACCGGCAGCAGGGCGACGGCGACCGGGTCGATGCGCCCGTCCACCAGATAGGGAACCGCGGCCACCGCCGCCGCCAGGGCGGCCAGGCCGAGGAATCCGAGCCCGGCGGCGGCGGCGAACAGCACCCGCCGCCCGCTCCCCGGGGCGACCCGGGCCGGGGCGAAGCCCTCGTGCGCAGCGGCGGCGGCCAGGATGGCGATGGCCGGGAAGACCGGCAGGGTGTAGTGGAGCAGCTTGGTCGGCACCGCCTCGAACACCAGCCAGCTCGGCACGATCCAGGCGACGCAGAAGCGCACGGCCGGCCGCTGCCGGTTCGCCCACACCCAGGGCACCGCCAGCAGCGCCAGGAACGACCAGGGCGCGAAGGTGACCCAGAAGCTGGCCAGATAGTAGCCGGGCGGAAGGCCCTTGCTCTCCTGCCCGCTGGCCACCTTGGCCAGCATGTCGTGGCCCACGGATTCGGCGAAGAAGGCGCCCCCGGTCTTGACCGCGATGGCGATCAGCCAGGGGGCGGCGATGGCCGCCATGAGGGCCAGCCCGGCCACCGGGCGCAACCGCCCCAGCCAGGCGGCCCGGCGGTCCAGCACCGCCAGGGCCAGCGCCGTCGTGCCCGACACCAGCAGGACGATCGGCCCCTTGACCAGGATGCCGATTCCGGCGGCGGTCCAGAAGGCCAGCGGCGCCCCCCAGCCGGCGCGCCCCGCGTCGCGGTTCAGGTACAGGCTGGCCAGCGCCGCCTGGCCGATCACCACGGTGGCGAGCAGGACGGCGTCGGTCTTGGCCATGCGCGCCTCGACCCCCAGAACGACGCAGGAGGCCAGCATCAGTCCGGCCAGCAGGCCGGCGGCGGGGCCGAACATCCTGGCCCCCGCCCAGGCGGTGGCCAGGACGGCGACCACCGCCCCGGCCAGGGACGGGATGCGGTAGGTCCAGATGTCCTTCGGGCCGTCCACCAGCGCGGTGGCGGCGGTCTGGAGCCAGTAGATTCCGACCGGCTTCTTGTGCCGCGCCTCGTCCTGGAAGCGGATGTCGACGTAATCGCCGCTCTCCAGCATCTGGAAGGACGCCTGGGCGAAACGGGCCTCGTCGCGGTCGAAGGGCGGCAGGCCGAAAAAGCCGGGAAGGAACAGCGCGACGCTGACCAGCGCCAGCAGCGCCCAGGCGAAGCCCGGCAGGCGGCCGGCCGGCGGACCTGCGGTCACGGCTTGCCGGCCGCGGCGGCCTCGCCGCCCCCGGCCTTCCTGCTGGTCAGGACGAAATACAGGTTGCGGGCGTAGATGATCATGCCGAGCGCCTGCCCGAACATGTAGACGGGATCGACCCGGTAGATCGAATAGGCGAGGAGAAGCAGGCCGCCGCCGAGGGAGAAATACCAGAACAGGTCGGGAACGACGCTGCGCTTGGCGCGCTCGCTGGCGATCCACTGGACGACGAAGCGCATCATGAAGAGGAACTGGGCGAAGAAGCCGAGGCCGATCCACACCAGATCGGTCGTGCTTTGGTCGTTGAACCAGGCGATGGCGCGTTCGAGCATGGAAAGCCCCCGAGGGTCAGCGGTCTTCGACCGCAGGCGACAGAGCGGTGCGCCGCTTCAGCCAGTAGACGCCGAGCAGATCGACCACACCGATCAGGCCGCGGCGCCAGTTGTTGTACTTGGAGGCGCCGCGCTCGCGCGGGCGGTGATTGACCGGCACATAGGCGACCGCGTGCCCGTGCGCCTTGAACAGGGCGGGCAGGAAACGGTGCATCGCACCGAAGAAGGGGAGATCGAGGAAGGCGTCGCGGCGGAACAGCTTCAGCCCGCAGCCGCTGTCGGCGCAGCCGTCCTGGAGGAAGGACTGGCGCACCGCGTTGGCAAGGCGGGAGGCCAGCCGCTTGGACAGGCTGTCCCGCCGCTTCCGGCGCAGCCCCCCGACCAGCACCGGCGCATCGGCCCCACCGTCGGCGGCCAGGGCGAACAGCGCGGGGATGTCGGCCGGATCGTTCTGCCCGTCGCCGTCCAGCGTGGCGATCCAGGGGCCGCGCGCCGCCTTGACTCCGCTGCGCACGGCGGCGCTCTGGCCGGAGCGGCGCAGGTGGCGCAGGACGCGCAGGCGGCCGGCCGCCACGGCGGGGGCGAGCCGCGCCACCGTGGCATCGGTCGACCCGTCGTCCACGAAGATCACCTCGGCGGGGCCGAGGGCGACCAGCGCCCGCTCGATCTCGTCGAGCAGGGGCAGCACGTTGTCGGCCTCGTTGAAGACCGGGACCACGACCGACAGCCGCGGGGCCGGCCGGTCCTCCGGAAGAGCGCTCACTGGATGCATCCCATTCGCCAAGCGGGCGGCAAAATACCGCCGCGGCCGGACGAACGGTAGCGGAAAAGCTGGGACCGGCCGGCGCCCCGGCTAGAAAGAAAGTCCCAATCGTCGGGGGTGCTCTTTCATCCCCCGCGGGCCGGCGCGGACAGTGGACACCTCAATTGCGCCGCGCGGTGCGAGGAGTGGTCGGCCGGCCGGTGCTGGATGCATGCAGGCGACGCCCCCCCGCCGTGTGTGGGGTCAGCCCTTCTCCTCGACCGGCACCGGAACGTAGCGCAGGTCGCCGTCGCGCCGGACCAGCATCAGGACGGTCTTGCGCCCCTGCTCGCGCGCTTGCCGGACGCGGCGGTCCAGCTCCTCGGGTGTCCTCACCGCCTCCTGCGCGGCCTCGACGATCACGTCGCCGGCCTCGATGCCGCGCTCGGAGGCCGGGCTGCGCTCGCCGACCTCGGTCACCACGACGCCCTCGACGTCGGGGTTGATGGCGAATGCCTCGCGCAGGCCGGGGGTCAGCGGGGACAGGGTCAGCCCCAGCACGGTCCGCGAATCCGCCGCGGCGGACGGCCCGGCGTCGCCGCTCGACCCGGCGGCGGCGACCTGGGGTTGCGGCTCCAGCTCGCCCACCGTGACCATCACCGTCAGGGGTTTCCCCTCGCGCAGGAGATCCAGGGGGACCTCGCTGCCGATCCGGGTGGCCGCGACGGTGCGCGGAAGCTGGCGCATGTCCTCGATCCCGCGACCGTCGAAGCGGAGGATGATGTCGCCCTGCCGCACCCCGGCCTTTCCCGCCGGCCCCTCGGGGGAAACGCTGATGACCAGCGCTCCCTTCGGCTCGGCCATGCCCAGGCTCTCGGCGATGTCCGGCGTCACCTGCTGCACCTGGACGCCCAGCCAGCCGCGTCGCACCTTGCCTTGCTCCCTCAGCTGCTCGATCACCGGGCGGGCGATCGCGGAGGGGATCGCGAAGCCGATGCCGACCGAGCCGCCGGTCGGCGAGTAGATCGCCGTGTTGATGCCGACCACCGTCCCGTCCATGTCGTAGAGGGGACCGCCCGAGTTGCCGCGGTTGATCGAGGCGTCGGTCTGGAGATAATCGTCGTAGGGTCCCTGCTGGATGTCGCGGGCCCGCGCCGACAGGATGCCGGCCGTCACCGAGCCGCCCAGGCCGAAGGGGTTGCCGATGGCCACCACCCAGTCGCCGACGTTGAGGCGGTCGCTGTCGCCCCAGCGCGCGGCGGTGAGGGGATGCGCGGTCTCCACCTTCAGAAGCGCCAGGTCGGTCGGCGCATCGGAGCCGACCAGCTTGGCCGGCAGCTTGGTGCCGTCGTGCAGGGTGACGGAGATCTCGTCGGCATCGGCCACAACGTGGCCGTTGGTCACCACATAGCCGGCGGGGTCGATGATGAAGCCGGAGCCAAGCGCCGTCGCCGGAGGCTGCCGCTGCGGTCCGTTCTGGCGGTCACGGAACTCGCGGAAAAACTCCTCGAAGGGGGAGCCGGGCGGGACCTCCGGCAGATCCTGGCCGCGCGGGCCGGTCTTGGGACGTGCCTGGGTGGTGGAGATGAACACCACCGCGTCCATCTGCGCCTCGGCCAGATCGGCGAAGGATGGCGGCGCGTTGCGCACCGCGGGCGCGGCCTCCTGCGCCGGGGTGGCCTCCTGGCCGGCCGCCGGTGCCGCCGGCGCCAGCATCGCGGCGACCAGCCCCGCCAGCAGGACGGACGACACAGGACCGGGCATGCGACGGGAACGGTCGGATGAATGCGGCATGAAGAAAACTCCGCCTGTCGGACAGGGCGCGCCCGCAAAGGGCCGCGTGCTTTCAACAGAACGCTCCGCTGGTCATTCCGGTTCACACGCCACTTTGAAAGAGCGCGCGGCCAAAGACGCCGCGGGTCCGGAATGATCCGCAGTTCAAGAAAAAGCATGCCTTCCGATCCCTCGGAAATTCTCCGTCGCGGTGCGTGCCGGGAGCGCCGGAAACGGCATCCGCGCGTTCGGGCTACGCTGTCCACCCGCTGCGTCGCCGCATTTCTGCTCGGCCGGGCAAAGTTCTGCTGGTAATTTCCCGCCGAGTTTCCGATATTCGTCGGTACCGACAACATCGCCGCAAGACCGGAACCTGATCAGGATGCCGTGCACGCGCCCGCGTGACGTCGCATCAGGTGCGCGCGATACGGCCCAAGCAGCTGACGCATGACTCAAAACTCACTTTGGCAACCGAGCGACATAATGAACGCAGAAACCGGGACCGAACCGGAGGCTCCGAAGAAGCGCGGACGAATCCCCCAGTCGGCATGGCCGCAGATTCTTGAGCGTTACCGTTCTGGCGCGACCCTGTCGGCAATCGCACGCGAGTTCGAGTGCACGCCGAGCGCCATCTCTTACATCATCCGCAAGGCCGAGGCCGCGGACTCGACCGGCGACGGCGTCCCCGGCGAAGCGCCGGCGGCCGAAGCGGCCCCGGCCGCGGAGGCGCCCCCGGCCGCCGAGGCGGTGCCGGAGGCGGCTGCGG
>JAEZHQ010000645.1 GCA_023416455.1 Pseudomonadota bacterium
CTGCACCTGCCACCTTATTGCCCGGAACTCAATCCCGTCGAAAACATCTGGCAGTACTTGCGCCAGAACTATCTCAGCCATCGCGTCTTCGGCTCGTATGAGGATATCGTCCAAGCTTGCTGCGATGCATGGAATGCCCTCGTCCAAGAACCAGGCCGGATACGCTCCATCGCGACCCGATCATGGGCAACGGTCAAGGTTTAAGGCCGTTGGTATCATCCCATCGCCGATTTTCCCGCGCCCGGCAAGCGTCCCATCCGGCGAGGCGCGGCGGCGAGAAATCCCCCTTTACCCAATGGGCCGGCGGTGGTTCCATTGTTGCGGAGCAGCATAGGGACGCAGAATGTCCGACCCCATCGCCAGCCTCGGGCGCCTGCCGGCGAACGGCAAATTCTGGCTGAAGCGCGCGCGGGTCGCGGCGGCCGACCTCGACCTCGACCTCGACCTCGATGGCGGCGGGCCGGCGGCCGGGCCGGACGGCACCCTGCTGGCCGATCTGCGGGTCGAGGAGGGGCGGATTCGCGCCGTCCTCCCCGCCGGAGAGGCGCCCTGCTGCGCACCCGGCCCCGATCTCGGCGGCGCGGCGCTGCGCCCGCTGGCGGCGGATGGCCGGATCGGGCCGGGGCAGCCGGCCGACCTGCTCCTGATCACCGGCGACGGACGGCGCGTCGAGATCCGGGGCGGCGAGTTCAGGGGCGGGCGGGCCGGGGCCGCGGCGGAGTCCCGATGACGTGCAGGGACGCGCGTCCTTGCTCGACATCGGACCCGGACTGAAGGATACAGTCGCGTCGGTCGTCCGCCGGATGGCCGCAACGAAACATCCCGCTGGTCCCCGCACCGGCCGGCGGGCAGAGGCGGATACCATATTCCATGCGCCACTCGCTTCGCGTCGTCGCCCTCCTGACCCTGGTTGCGCTGGCCGGCGGCGCCTACTGGTACTTCGTGGCACGGGGCGGCACCATCACCACGCTTCTGTCCGGGACGCTTCCGGCCCCGGGTGGCGCGTCCAAGGGCGGAACCGGTGCTCCGCCGGGGGCGGCCCCGGGCGCCCCGCCGCCGATGCCGGTGGAAGCGGTGCCGGTGCGGGTCGGCGCGGTCACGCGGTCGGTGACCGCGGTGGGCTCGCTGCTGTCCGACGAGTCGGTGGTGATCCGCCCCGAGGTCGCCGGCCGCATAGCGGCGATCGCCTTCGAGGAGGGCCAGAGGGTGGCCAGGGGGACCGTGCTGGTCCGCCTTGATGATTCCATCGCGCGGGCGACGCTGGCCCAGGCGCAGGCGAGCATCGCCTTCTCCCGCGCCGAGCTGGCGCGCGCCGACCAGCTTCTGCGCCAGAACACCGGGCCGGCGCGCAACCGCGAGCAGGCGGCGGCCAAGCTCCTGGCGGACGAGGCGGCGGTGCAGCTCGCCCTGGCGCAGCTCGGCAAGCTGACGCTGACGGCACCCTTCGACGGCGTGCTGGGGCTGCGCCGGGTGTCGGTCGGCGACATGGTCCAGGCCGGCCAGGACATCGTGAACCTGGAGTCCATCGACACCCTCAAGCTCGATTTCCGGGTGCCCGAGCTGTATCTGCCGGCGGTCAAGGTCGGGCAGACGCTGACGGTGGCGGTGGACGCCTTCGCCGGCCAGCGCTTCGAAGGCCAGGTCTACGCCATCGACCCGCTGGTCGACGTCAACGGCCGCGCCGTGGTCATCCGCGCCCGGGTCGCCAACCCCGACGGCGCGCTGCGCCCCGGCCTGTTCGCGCGGGTGGCGCTGACGCTCCAGGTGCAGCCCGACGCCGTGCTGGTGCCCGAGCAGGCGATCGTTGCCGTCGGCACCCGGCAGTTCGTCTTCAAGGTCGTGGACGGCAAGGCCGTGCAGGCCCCGGTCACGCTGGGCGGGCGGCGCGACGCCGAGGTGGAGATCACCGAGGGGCTGCGCCCGGGCGACGTGGTGGTGACCGCCGGCCAGTTGAAGATCCGCGACGGCGTCCCGGTGGCCGTCGTCAACGCCAAGCCGGCGGGGAGCTGACGCCATGGTCCTCTCCGACCTCTCCATCCGCCGCCCGGTCCTGGCCACGGTGATGAGCCTGGCGCTCATGCTGATCGGCGTGGTCTCCTACCAACGCCTGTCGGTGCGCGAATACCCCCGCATCGACGAGCCGGTGGTCACGGTGGAGACCACCTACAAGGGGGCCTCGGCCGAGATCATCGAGAGCCAGGTCACCCAGACGCTGGAGGATTCGCTGTCCGGCATCGAGGGCATCGACGTGATGTCCTCCATCAGCCGCGCCGAGAAGAGCCAGATCACCCTGCGCTTCCGCCTGGACCGCAACGTCGACGTGGCGGCCAGCGACGTGCGCGACCGGGTGGGGCGGGTGCGCTCGCTGCTCCCCAACGAGATCGACGAGCCGGTCATCGCCAAGGTCGAGGCCGACGCCCAGCCGATCATCTATCTGGCCTTCTCCTCCGACCGCCATTCGCCGCTCGACGTCACCGACTTCGCCGACCGCTACGTGAAGGACCGCTTGCAGAACCTGCCCGGCGTGGCCCAGGTCCGCATCTTCGGCGAGCGGCGCTACGCCATGCGCCTGTGGCTCGACCCCCAGCGCATGGCCGCCTACCGCGTCACCCCGCAGGACGTGGAGAACGCCCTGCGCAAGCAGAACGTGGAGATCCCGGCCGGCCGCGTGGAGAGCAAGGCACGCGAGTTCACCGTGGTGTCGGAGACCGACCTGCGCACGCCCGAGGAGTTCGAGCGCATCATCCTGCGCGACGACGGCGGCTACCTCGTCCGCCTGAAGGACGTCGGCCGCGCCGAGCTGGGCGCCCGCGACGAGCGGGTCAGCGCCCGTTTCAACGGCCGCAGCGCGGTGGCCATCGGCGTGGTCAAGCAGTCCACCGCCAACCCGCTCGACGTGTCCAAGGCGGTCACCGGCGCCTTTCCGGCCATCCGTGCCGCCCTGCCCGAGGGCATGGCGGTGGATGTCGGCTACGACAGCTCGGTCTTCATCGCCAAGTCCATCGACGCGGTGTTCGCCACGATCTTCGAGGCGATCGTCCTGGTCGTCCTGGTCATCTTCTTCTTCCTGCGCAGCCTGCGCGCCACGCTGGTCCCGCTGGTCACCATTCCGGTGTCGCTGGTCGGCGGCTTCGCGCTGATGTACGCCTTCGGCTTCTCGATCAACACGCTGACCCTGCTGTCCATGGTGCTGGCCATCGGCCTCGTCGTCGACGACGCCATCGTGATGCTGGAGAACATCTACCGCCACATCGAGGAGGGCGTGCCGCCCTTCCAGGCGGCGTTGCAGGGGTCGAAGGAGATCGGCTTCGCGGTCGTCGCCATGACCATCACGCTGGCCGCCGTCTACGCCCCCATCGGCTTCATGACCGGCCGCACCGGCCGCCTCTTCTCGGAATTCGCGCTGACCCTGGCCGGCGCGGTGATCGTCTCGGGCTTCGTCGCGCTGACCCTGTCGCCGATGATGTGCTCCAAGCTGCTGAAGCACCAGACCCGGCACGGCTTCGTCTACAACGCCATCGAAGCCTTCCTCGACGGCATGACCCGCGGCTACCGGGCGCTGCTGCGGCTGTCGCTGCGCGTCCGCCCGCTGGTCCTGCTGGTCGGGGCCGGGGTCGCCGGGCTGAGCTGGACGCTGTTCTCGGGCCTCCAGTCGGAGCTGGCCCCGGTCGAGGACCGCGGCACCATCGTCGGCATCGCCATCGCGCCGGAGGGCGCCACGCTGGACTACACCGAGAGCTACGCCCGGCGCATGGAGGACCTGTTCCGCGCCATCCCGGTGGTGGAGAAGTTCTTCCTGGTGGTCGGCTTCCCCGTGGTCAACCAGGGCATCAGCTTCGTCCGTCTGATCGACTGGGACGAGCGCGACGTGAAGCAGCAGCAGATCACCGGCCAGCTCTTTCCCCGGATGTTCGGCATCCCCGGAATCCTCGCCTTCGTCACCAACCCGCCGTCGCTGGGCCAGAGCCCGGTGGAGAAGCCGGTCAATTTCGTCATCCAAAGCTCGCTGCCCTACGACGAGCTTCAGAAGATGGTCGACGGCCTGCTGGCCGAGGCGCGCCGCTTCCCCGGCCTGACCAACGTCGACACCGACCTCAAGCTGAACAAGCCCGAGCTGCGCATCACCATCGACCGCGACAAGGCCGCGGCCCTCGGGGTCGACGTGGAGACGGTGGGCCGCACGCTGGAGACCCTGCTGGGCGGCCGCCAGGTCACCCGCTTCAAGAAGGAGGGCAAGCAGTACGACGTGGTGGTGCAGGTCGCCGACGTCGACCGCCGCAACCCCGACGACATCGCCTCCATCTACGTGCGCGGCGCGCCGGCCCCGGCGGCGGGGGCGACCGGCGCGCTGACCACGGCGGGGACGATGATCTCGCTGGCCAACCTCGTCCATGTCGAGGAACGGGTGGCGCCCAAGGAGCTGAACCACTTCAACAAGCTGCGCTCGGTCACGATCACCGCCACGCTGGCCCCGGGCACCTCGCTGGGCGCCGCCCTGGCCTTCCTCCAGGAGGCGGCCGACCGCAGCCTGCCGCCCACCGCGCAGACCGACTACGCCGGCCAGAGCCGGGAGTTCCGCGAGTCCTCCACCGGCCTCTATTTCGTCTTCGTGCTGGCGCTGGCCTTCATCTATCTGGTGCTGGCCGCGCAGTTCGAGAGCTTCATCGACCCCTTCGTCATCCTGCTGACGGTGCCGCTGTCGATGACCGGGGCGCTGGCCGCCCTCCATCTCACCGGCGGGACGATGAACGTGTACAGCCAGATCGGGCTGGTCACGCTGGTCGGCCTCATCACAAAGCACGGCATCCTGATCGTGGAGTTCGCCAACCAGCTCCAGCGCGGCGGCGTGCCCATCGCCAAGGCGGTGGAGGAGGCCGCCGTCCTGCGCCTGCGCCCGATCCTGATGACCACCGGGGCCATGGTGCTGGGCGCCGTGCCGCTGGCCAACGCCCACGGCGCCGGCGCCGAGAGCCGGCAGGCCATCGGCGCCGTCATCGTCGGCGGCATGCTGCTGGGCACGCTGCTCACCCTGTTCGTGGTGCCGACGGTCTACAGCTACATCGCGCGCAAGGCGCCGGTCCCGGCCGGTGAGGGCACCGTTCCCGGCCCGGGCCACGCCCCGCCCCATCCGGCGGAGTAGGGCGGGCGTCTCCGGCGTGGGGCGTCAGAAGTAGCGCCCGGCCATCTCCGGGAGGGGGGCGATGCGCACGCCCGCCGCCTCCAGGGTCCGGCGCAGGGTGCCGGCCATGGCGACGGCGCCGGGGTCGTCGCCATGGACGCAGACGGAATGGACGGTGCAGGGGATGCGCTTGCCGGTGACCGAGACGATCACCCCCTCCTCCAGCACGCGCAGCACGTTGGCCGCGGCGGCGGCGGGGTCGTGGATCATGGCGCCGGGCCGGTCGCGCGGCACGAGGTTGCCGTCGTCGTCGTAGGCGCGGTCGGCGAACACCTCCTCCGCCGTTGGTAGCCCGAGCGCGCGGCCGGCCTTCGCCATCGCCGAGCCGGCTGGGGCGAGATAGACCAGCCCGGGGTCGATCCCTTTGATGGCGCGCCCGATGGCCAGCGCGGCGTCGTCGTCCACCGCCGCCTGGTTGTTGAGCGCGCCGTGCGCCTTGACGTGGGTGACGCGACCGCCGCGGCCGGCGGCGATGCCCATCAGCGCGCCGATCTGGTAGGCCACCATGGACTCCACCTCGGCGGCGGACAGGCGCATCGGTCGGCGCCCGAAGCCTTGCAGGTCCGGATAGGAGGGATGGGCGCCGAGGCTGACCCCCCGCTCCACCGCCTTGGCCACCGTGTGCGCCATGACCATGGGGTCGCCCGCGTGGAAGCCGCAGGCGACGTTGGCCGAGGCGACGATGCCGAGCATGGCGTCGTCGTCGCCGACGTCGTAGGCGCCGAAGCCTTCGCCCAGGTCGGCGTTCAGGTTGACGGTGACGGTCATGCGCTCCTCCCTTGCGCGGATCATGGCCCCCGGGCGGCCTCGGCGTCCAGTATGTCGCCGGTGCCGGTCCTCCCGTCCACGACCCCGGACACGAGGTTGCCGCCGTAGAGCGCCTCCAGGTCGATTCCGCCGGCCGGCCGCACCGGCCGGATTCCCCGGATCCAGCCGGCGACCGCTTCCTCCTGCCGGCGCCGCAGGGCCTCCGCCTCCTCGACCGCGACGGCGCGGAAGCTCAGGCGGTCGCCCGGCCGCAGCCGGCCGGCGCGCGGCAGGTCGGCGGAGATCACGGTGGCGATCTTGGCGTAGCCGCCGGCCGTCTGGCGGTCGTTCAGCAGCAGGATCGGCCGGCCGTTGCCGGGGACCTGGATGGCGCCGGTGACCAGCCCGTCCGAGGCGATGTCGGCGCCGCCGCGGTGGGCCAGCGCCGGCCCTTCCAGGCGCAGGCCCATGCGGTCGGCCTCGCGGCCCACCCGGTACTCGGCGGACAGGAAGGTGGCGACGGCCTCCTCGGTGAAGCGGTCCTCCTGCGGCCCCAGCACCACCCGCACCGGCCCGCCGCCGTAGTCCGGGGCCTGCGGCAACTCCACCTCGCCGCCCGCCGGCGCCTGGTCGAGCCGAAGCGGCAGGCGGGTCCCGGCGCCGAGCGGCTTGCCGCCGAGCGGCCCGATGCCGGCCCGCGCGTAGCTGGACAGGCTGCCGAGGAAGGGCTCCAGGTCGAAGCCGCCGGCCACCGCCAGACAGGCGACGGCCGCCCCGTCCACAGCCCCCAGCCGCAGCAGGTCGCCGCGGGCGAGCCGGTGGGTCCGGCCGGTCTCCAGCGGCACCGGCGGCTGCCCCTCGCGCTCCAGGCCGAGGGCGACCGGGCCGACGGCGGCGATGCGCACGCCCGCGGCCTCGACCCTCAGCGCGGGGCCGAGCAGGGCGATCTCCAGCCCTGCCGCCCTTTGCGGGTTGCCGACCAGCGCGTTGGCCAGCCGCAGGGCCAGCGGGTCGAGCGCGCCGGCCACCGGCATGCCCAGCTCCTGGAAGCCGAAGCGGCCCAGATCCTGGATGGTGGTGAACAGGCCGGGCTCCAGCACCGCCAGGGCGGGGGGCGGGCTCATGATACCAGGGTCAGAGCGTCCTGCCCTCTGGCCCTGGTATCCGGCCGCGACCGCGGCCGCGCGCCCACATGGGCGCGAAGCCAAGGCCCGCGGAGGCGGGCCGCCCGGCGTATGAGGGCTCGGAACGGTCCGACCACAGGTCGGACCGTTCCGGAAACGGTAGGACCCGTCCCTCAGCCCGTCGGGGTCGAAACGGCCCTCGGCGACGGCGCGGGCGAGGGCGTCGAAGCCGGCGCGGTCCACCGCCTCGAAGCGCACGCGGTCGCCGGCGGCCAGCAGGATGGGCGAGGGGCGGGCGCCGTCGTAGAGCGGCACCGGGCAGCGCCCGATGAGGTGCCAGCCGCCGGGGCTCTCCCACGGGTAGACGGTGGTCAGCCGGCCGGCCATGGCGACCGACCCGGCCGGCACGCGCAGCCGCGGCTCGGCCCGGCGCGGCCGCTCCAGGGCCGCCGGCAGGTCGCCCATGTAGCCGAAGCCCGGCATGAAGCCCAGCATGTAGACGAAATACTCGGTCGAGCCGTGCAGGCCGGCCAGCCCCTCCGCCGTCAAGCCGAGGGCCGCGGCGGATTCCTCCAGGTCCGGGGCGAGGCCGGGGTCGTAGCAGACCGGCAGGCGCCACAGCCGGCCCGCCGCCGGCGCCTGCGCCCCCCCGTCCGCCAGCGCCGCCTCCACCGCCGCCTGGACGGCGCGGCGGCCGGTGATGGTGGGGTCGTAGACGACCAGGAGCGAGCGGAAGGCCGGCACCGTCTCCACCAGCCCCGGCACCGCCGCGCGCTTCAGGCGGGCGTGCAGGGCCATGACCCGGGCGTTGGCCGGGCGGTCGATGGCGGTGCCGAACTCCACGTTGAAGGCGGTGTCGCCGACGCTGGTGAAGCGGACCGCCGGGGCCTGAGCCGTCAGCCCATCATCTTCGAGGGCAGCCACGTGACCACCTCCGGGACCAGCCACAGGATCGCCACCATGAGGATCATCACGGCGAAGAAGGGCAGGCTCGCCCTGCCGATGGTGAAGATGCCGCGACCGGTCATGGATTGCAGCACGAACAGGTTGAAGCCCACGGGCGGTGTGATCTGCGCCATTTCCACCACGATGACGATGTAGATGCCGAACCACAGCAGGTCGATGCCGGCCTTCTGCACCATGGGCAGGATGACCGAGGTGGTCAAGACCACCATGGAGATGCCGTCCAGGAAGCAGCCCATGACCACGAAGAAGACGGTCAGCACGGCCAGCAGCGCGACGGTGGACAGCTCCATGGCGGTGATCCATTCGGCCAGCAGGCGCGGGATGCCGGTGTAGCCCATGGCCACCGTCAGGAAGGCCGCTCCGGCCAGGATGAAGCCGATCATGCAGGAGGTCCGCGCCGCCCCCAGGACGCTGTCGCGGAAGGCCGCCCAGCTCAGCGTGCCGGTGGCCAGCGCCAGCACCAGCGACCCCAGCACGCCGACGCCCGCCGCCTCGGTCGGGGTGGCGATGCCGGCGTAGATGGATCCCAGCACGGCGGCGATCAGCAGAACGACGGGGATCAGCGCGCCGGTGTCGCGGATCCGCTCGGCCAACCGGCGCGGCGGCTCCGGCGGCGGCACCCGGCCGGGATTGAGCAGCGACCAGGCCGCGACGTAGGCCATGAACAGCAGGGTCAGCAGCAGCCCGGGGACGACGCCGGCAATGAACAGCCGGGCGATCGAGACGTCGGCCGCCACCCCGTAGACGATCATGATGATCGATGGGGGGATCAGCAGCCCCAGCGTCCCGGCCCCGGCCAGCGAGCCGAGGATCATCATCGGGTCGTAGCCGCGCCGGGTCAGCTCGGGGATGGTCATGCGCCCGATGGTCGCCGCGGTCGCCGCCGAGGATCCGGACACCGCGGCGAAGATCGAGCAGCCGACGATGTTGACGTGCATCAACCGGCCGGGCAGCCAGCCCATCCAGGGGGCCAGCCCCTTGAACATGTCGGACGAGATGCGCGTGCGGAACAGGATCTCGCCCATCCAGATGAACAGCGGCAGGGCGGTCAGCGTCCAGGAGGTGGAGGCGCCCCAGACGTTGGTGGCCATCACCAGCCCGATGGGCCGGCTGGTGAACAGCGCCATGGCGACGAAGCCGACGCCGGCCAGCGCCAGCGCCACCCAGACGCCGGCGCCGAGCATGACGAACATCGCCGCGACGAGGACGATGGAGGCGGTCGTCTGGTCCATGGGCTCAGCCTTC